>CAYTUT010000024.1:0-14382 GCA_964441295.1 uncultured Christensenellaceae bacterium
CTCGGTCAAAGGCTCAACTTCATGGGCTATGTCATAATCAGTTCGGTACAGCTGGGCGCAACCGTAGACTACGCAATACTCTACACATCGAAGTACAAAAAGTATTGCGAGACACTCAAGCCGCGTGTAGCGGCGCAAAACGCGTTGATGGACACGATGCGGTCAATAATTACCAGCGCTTCGATAATGTCCGGCGCATGCTTTGCGGTCTCGATCGTATCAACTAATCTTGTTGTATCCGATATAACTCTGCTTATCGCAAGGGGCGCGCTGATATCCGGACTGCTGTGCCTTACGGTATTGCCCTCGGCGCTATTAATATTCTCAGGATTCAGTCTAAAGAAGATAAAACTTGACAAACTGGTGCTCAAAAGGGCAAGACCCGCATGGCGCACAGTATTTGCCGAGGAGCTTGAGGCAAGACAAATCGCCGAAGTAATCGAGGCAGGGCAAATGTCCGAAGACGAAATAATACCTGTAGAGCCTGCGGCAAAAAAGCCGACTCTTCGCAAGAAGAGAAGCCAAAAGCGCAAAGACCGTTAGTATTGAGTATTCTATGCCGGCCAACTCTTTTGTAATCGTATACTCTGCATTGGTCAAATATATCGCAATTTTTATTGTATTCACATGTGCTAGAACGGTACTCGGCGTTGTTGTAATGAAGATGGCGAGCAAAAAGAAATTATTAAAAGGATATAAGATAATGAATACTAGATTGCTGGAGACGGAAAGATTACTATTAAGACGCTTTGAATTGTCTGATGCGGAGGCAGTCTATAATAATTGGGCAAGCGACCTCAACGTGACCGAGTATGTCACATGGACTGCGCACAAAAGTATTGAGGAAACATTATCAATAATCGGCGAATGGCAGAAGGATTATCTCGGCAGTGAGAGTTTTAACTGGGCGATAGTAGAAAAAGCAAGCAATACATTAATAGGCAGCATCGGTACCAAGATTATTGAGAGCGGAAAGGCGGAAATCGGTTATGTTCTTTCCGGCGGATACTGGGGTATGGGCATTATGCCCGAAGCGGCGGCAAGGGTAATAAAATTCTGTTTTGACGAGTTGGGAATTAGCGAAATCAGCGCAAAGCATTTTGAAGAAAATTCCAAGTCAGGAAGAGTAATGCAGAAGGTCGGAATGACTTTTGAAGGTATAATTGAGAACGGTCAGCAGGACAACAAAGGTGTAACTAGAAATATTGTTTGCTATAAGATAAAAAAGCAGGGCAATTAGTGCCTTTGAGGGGTGAAATGAGAGGACTGGTATTGCAGGGCGGAGGCGCAAAGGGAGCCTTCCAAGTAGGCGCAATCCGCGCATTGTACGAAAGAGGATATACCTTTGACGGTGTGGTTGGCACATCCATAGGCGCGCTTAACGCTACATTGATAGCACAGGGAGAATTTGAGCTCCTGTATTCGGTTTGGGAAAATATGGCGATCGATCGCGTGCTTGAAATAGATGCTGAAAAATGGACTAAAATAAAGAGCAAGGAATTCGACAGAGGCACGATATCTTACATCAAGGACCTTATTGTGGGTTACTTCAAAAAGGGCGGACTGGATACCTCTAGGGCGAAATCATTAATCAACGAGTATGCGCACGAGGAAAAGCTGAGGCAAAGCAAGATGGATTTTGGTCTGGTCACAGTAATGCGCAAGAGTGAGTTTTCCTTTGAGGCAAAGACTCTTTTTAAGGAGGATATCCCTGAAGGGATGCTCGCGGATTACGTAATGGCAAGCGCTAATTTTCCCTTATTTACCAAGCATACTATCGGAGAAAAGCGTTTTTACGACGGCGGCTTGTATGATAATCTCCCCATTAATATGTTGCTGGATAAGGGCTATGACGAAATCGTGGCAATAAGACTCGGCGACAGCCTTGCGCCCGTAAAAAAGCCTTACTGCTCCGATGCAAAAATTATGTATATTGATCCTTCAGATAATATTGGGAGCGTATTGGATTTTGACGCGGAGATTATCAAAAGAGCAATCAAAACAGGATACTTTGACGCGGTACGCGTCTTGGATAAGCTTGACGGAAAAAAGTACTGTATCAAAGGCGTTGAAGAAAACGAGTTTGACGCAAGAATGCTTCGCCATTCGGAGGCTTTTTACGACTACTGCACAGCTGTATTTGAAGTGCCGTGCTCGGGCAACAAGCTCGACAAATATATGTATGTGAGCAAAAAAATTGCGGAGATTTTGAGAATTCCCGATAATCGAAAGAGAGCGTGGATAACGCTTGTAGAAGTGTTTTCTGAGTATGTGGGAATAGATAGATACAGAGTATATCAACTGGATGAGCTTATAAAGACGCTCGCCGAAGAATACTCGAGGGGATTCAAGTACAGCGCGGCGGTCAAAAAGAAACTGTTGAAGCAAAACTCGAGAGAGGCAAAAGCTGCGCAGATTATTAAGGCGCTTATTAAGGAAAGCACGGGTGGAGTGCTTGGCAATATCGAGGACGAAACACATCAGTTAACGGACGGAAGCAACAATGATAATTGATTTTCACACACATTATTTCCCGGATAGAATTGCCGAAAAGGCAATGGCGGTACTTTCTCAAGAAGCAAAGCACGATAATATTGTGCCTTGTACTAAGGCGACGCTTGAGGATAATATCCGGCACATGAAGGCTTCGGGAGTGGACAAGATGGTCGCTTTGAACATCGCGGTAGTTCCTAAGCAGGAAAGAAGCATTAACGAATTCGTTATAGCAACCAATAATGAGCATATAATTCCTTTTGGCTCAGCGCATCCCGAATCAGATAATTGGGAGCAAGAATTAAGCAAGCTGGCAGCGGCGGGCATTAAGGGAGTAAAATTTCATCCCGAGTACCAAAAGGTCAATGCAGATGACCCCCGTTGGTATCCGATATACGAGTTTTGCACATACCATAATCTGATAATGATTTTGCATTGCGGTTATGACACGGCATTCGTCAATACAAGGAGAGCTACGCCCTCAATGATGGCTAAGCTGGTCAAAATGTTTAAGGGTTCCCGCTTTGTATGCGCTCATATGGGGGGTATGCTGATGTGGGAGGATGTTCTCAGTTATCTTGCGGGGCTGCCGCTTTACCTTGACACTTCAATGTGTGACGGTTGGCTTGCGCCTCAGCTGGCGAAGCGAATCATTAGCAAACACGGCGCAGAGAATGTGCTTTTTGGCAGCGATATGCCTTGGGGCAGGGAAAGCGCGAATATTGCCTACATAGAGTCGCTTAATCTAGGCACAGTGCCAACAACAGGTATTCTTGGAGAAAATGCTCTAAGACTGCTTTCTAGGAGTTGATATGCAATATAAGAATAGAAATTCGGTACCAGAAGAATACAAATGGGATTTGACCAAAATTTTCGCTTCGGATGAGGATTGGGAGCGCGCCTTTAGTTCGGTCAAATCAGATATTATTGGTATGGAAGAATACCGCGGGCATCTTGCCGAACCCGAAAAATTATTAGAATGCCTTAGGTTGAGGGATAAGCTTAGCATGGCATTCGAAAGATTGTATGTATACGCTAATATGAGTTCGCACAAGGATATCAGAGTGGCGGCTTATCAAGAAATGTGCTCGCGTATTTCTTTGGAATCTGCCGAGTTCTCGTCGAATTTATCCTATATTGTGCCGGAAATAATCAAATCATATTCCGCTGAAGAATTAATAGGGCTATCAACTAGTCAAAAATTTTTGGACTATTCTTATATGCTCTCGGAGCTTGCGCGAAGAAAAGACAGGGTGCTTAGCGACAAGGAGGAGAAAATAATCGCGGAAACGGGAGCGGTAATCGACGCATTCCAAGCAACCTTCTCCAAGTACGATAATGTCGATGTCTCTTGGGAGAGCGCAGTTGACTCAAAAGGCAAAAAGCATAAGATAACGCATGGAAGATATTCGGTATTAATGCAGTCAAAGGATAGATTGCTGAGAAAGAATGCGCATTTCAGTATGATGAACGGCTACAAGAAGGTTATTAACACTCTTGCCTCAAATTATGCGGGGAGCATTCAGAGCGATGTGCTTTATGCAAAGCTGCGCGGCTATAAGGATTCGCTAGAGCATTCATTGGACATCGATAATATACCTTGCGAAGTATACGAGAATCTGATTATTCAAGTGAACAATGCTATACCGCTTCTCAAGAAATATGTAGCTTACCGCAAGGAAAAACTGGGCTTTGGCGAACACAAAGCCTTTGATATGTATGTTAGCTTAGAAAAAAACAGGGAGATGAGAATGTCTTTTGACGAGGCATATACGCTTGTCACTAAGGGGCTTCAGCCGCTTGGCGGAGAGTATATCGACCTGCTGCTCAAAGCAAGGCAAGAGAGATGGATAGATGTGTTCGAGACAGAGGGCAAGCGCAGCGGTGGCTATTCATGGGGGGCCAACGGAACTCCGCCTTATATCCTTCTCAACTACAACGGCACACTCAGAGAGGCTTTTACCATAGCGCACGAGATAGGACACAGCATGCACTCGTACCTTTCTGACAGAGCTCAGCCATATTCTAAGGCGCAGTACGGCATATTTTTGGCAGAGATTGCCTCAACTGTCAACGAAATGCTTCTTATAAGACACATTTTGAAAGACGCTAAGCCCTCTCTAAAGAGGTATTTGTTGGCGTACTTGCTTGATATGTATAAGAGTACGATATTTAGACAGAGTCTATTTGCCGAATTCGAGAAGGAAGCGCATGCGCTTGTAGAGCGCGGCGAAGGACTGTCGGCTGAAAGGCTTTGCGCGGTTTATGGTGACCTTAACAAGAAATATTACGGGTTGAGATACACTACAGATGTGTTAAAATATGAGTGGGCAAGGATACCGCACTTCTACAGCTCATACTATGTGTACAAATATGCCACCGGATTGATTGCGGCGACTGCAATATCCGAGAGCATTTTTGCTAATGAGCCGTCAGCTGTGGAGCGGTATATGGAGTTTTTGTCAAGCGGAGGCAGCCGTCCTCCTCTTGAAATATTGAAAGCAGCCGGAGTGGATTTAACTACGGAGGCGCCGTACAAAAAAGCCTTCGGGTTGTTCGCCTCCACATTGAAGGAGTTGTCAAAGCTATGAAAAAAGCGCTGTTTGTGTTGTTGATAGCTGTAATAATGCTGACTTTTTGCGGTTGCGCTGAAGTCGTGTACTCTGTTTATCCTACCGCTTCAGGCGGAAGAATAATGGAGTGGACTGTAACGCTTCAAGCCGACCAAGTTGCTCTTGCCGGCGGCGATGTCGTACAGGCGGTGCGCAATCTTATGCAGCAGGAGGCGGATTACAGGGTGGAAAGAGGCAGAAACGCAAGAGTGGAGTACGATGAAAGCAATCCTTTGGTTATCAAACTTGTCGAAAGCTATGATTCGCTCACCGATATGTATATTGCGTTTGGCTACACCGGATTCGAGCAGAACGAAGCTGTCGAAAAGAAGCCGATAAGCTTGTTGTTCGCCGAGGTTGAGAACGAGCTGCAGTTTGTATCGCAGGAAGATGTGGATTCCGTTGCAGGAATATTCGCGCAGTATTATTTTTACTATAATGTTAGTGTAGAGAGCGTCAGTCTAAAGTATAAATACGGAACCTCATACAACACGGTATACGGCGTTAATCATGATCAGACCTATACCGAGGGCAACATTAACTTTTATGTATGGAACATTGATGTCACTGATGTGGACAGCGTTAGGCTTTTGGTCGCGCAGAGAATACCGCGTCTATGGGTGTGGGAAAGCATAGCAATCGCCGCAGGGCTGCTGGTAATCGCCGCTTTGACTGTGGTAATTGTTATCAATAGAAGGAGGAAAACAGATGCCTAAAAAAGATACAGCCGAAAAAATTAAGACTTATCCGGCGAATATTGATGCAGAGAAGAGCATACTTGCGAGCATTTTGCTGGACAAGAAAGTGGCGATTGACGTTATTCCCAAGCTTAACGAAAGGGATTTCAGCGAGAACAGCAATAAGGAGATTTTTGCGGCATGCAAGGCATTGTTTGAAGATTCTCAGCCTATTGATGTAGTAATGCTTGCGGACAAGCTGAGGCGTAACGGAGCTCTTGACAAGGCTGGCGGAGTAGCGTATATTGTCGAACTGACTAACTTTATACCTTCCGCCGCGGGATATACATACCATCTCAATATTATCAAAAGAGATTCCCTGCTGAGAAGTCTGTTGGAGGCGTCCAAGCAGATTGCGGAGAATGTGTACACCTCGGACAATGCAGAGCAGTCCTTGTCCTTTGCCCAGTCGCTAGTTTTGGATGTGGCAAAGCAGAAAAGCTCGCGCGCACTGACGCATATCCGTGAGATTGTATATGATGTTATCGGTCAGATTGAGAAGGTGTATTCCGATCCGGACTCTGCGAAGGGCTTGATGACCGGATTTTGGAACTTTGACGAGAGAACCGGAGGGTTGCAGCGCTCGGACGTTATACTTATTGCGGCGCGCCCGGGTATAGGAAAGACGGCGTTTGCGCTCAATATTGCAGCCAACATTGCAAAGCGCAAGGAAAACAAAAAGATACTTATATTCTCGCTTGAGATGAGCGATGTGCAGCTGGTGCAGAGAATGCTGTGCAATGTCGGCAATATCGACAACAATAATGTAAGGCGCGGCAGTCTTGAGCACGGGGACTTTCATAAACTGCGCAATGCCGGAGCGGTGCTTGCAGAGAGTGGTATATATATAGACCAGACATCCGAAGTAAGTCCTGTGGATATCATTAATAAGTGCCGTACTTTTAAGCTGGAGCACAATCAGCTGGATTTGGTCATTGTGGACTATCTGCAGCTTATGGAATCGGCGAAGAACAGAGAGAACAGACAGCAGGAAGTCAGCGAAATAAGCCGCCGCATGAAGCTGCTTGCAAAAGAGCTCAATGTACCGCTTATACTTGTGTCACAGATGAGCAGAGGAGCGGAGGTCCGCAAGGAAAAACCTCAGCTTCACGACCTCAGGGACTCGGGAGCTATCGAGCAGGATGCCGACATTGTGGCGTTTTTATATAAAAATAAGGCTCAGGAAGCAGATAACGAGCTAATCGAATTGATTATTGCCAAGTTCCGTAACGGACAGACCGGCAATATGGCATTCAAATGGGACGGCAAATCATTCGCGTTTTATCCTGAGAGCTATGACAAAATAATGATTTTGGAATCCAAGTCAAAAGAAATTGCGAAGCAGTCAAAGGATTATAACGGCGCAACGGGGGACAATGAGTAAGCGCCCGGCTGAATCGAGGGCAGAGCTAGCAGAAATAGTGCCGCATTTTTCGCAATTATAACTATTACTTAACGGTGCGTTATAGTAATATAATCACGCTTTGTCCAATTATTGGGCGGAATATGTCGCAAAGGGAAAGGATTTGTGTTAAAATAGTCGTGTTATGTATCCTTATAAAAATAATTTCAAGAGGTTAATCGATGAAAACAGCAATAGTGGGTGTCAATTGGGGTGATGAAGGCAAAGGCAGAATGGTGGACTTGTTCAGCGCGGAGTACGGTATTGTGTGCCGTTATCAGGGCGGCAATAATGCAGGTCATACCGTAGTCAACAATAGGGGCAAATTTATCCTTAATCTGTTGCCCTCGGGAATTTTGCGCGAAGGGGTTGTGAATGTAATGGGACCCGGCATGGTTATAGACATTGCGCACCTTGTCAAGGAAATGCAGCGTTTGTTGGAGAAGGGAATCGTAATTACGCCGGAAAATCTCAAGATAAGCGACAAGGCTACAGTGTGCCTGCCTTATCATGTACTTCAAGATTGTCTGGAAGAGGAGAGACTCAAGGACGCAAAATTCGGCTCGACCAAAAGGGGTATTGCGCCGGTTTATGGCGACAAGTATCTAAAAAAGACTATCCGCATGGGAGATTTGCTGAGACTTGAGCAGCTTGACGGCAAGCTTCAGGGCTTGGTTGACTGGAAAAATCTTATGATAGAAAAGGGCTACGGCGCCGAAGCAATCAGTATGGACAGTCTTAAAGGCTGGCTCAAGGAGAACAGCGCGCCTCTGCTTCCATTTGTTACTGATGTAGGTCTTTTTCTCGATAGAGCCATTGCCGAGGGCGGCAATATTATGTTTGAGGCGCAATTAGGCGCTTTGAGGGACATAGATTTTGGCATATACCCGTATACTTCCTCCTCGTCTACCATAGCGGCATACGCTCCTATCGGCGCTGGAATACCCTACGCTAAGCTTGACAAGATTATCGGTATTATGAAAGCGTATTCAACTTGCGTGGGAGAAGGGCCTTTTGTTGCGGAGTCTTTCGGAGAAGAGGCAGAAGAGCTGCGCAAAGCGGGCGGCGAATACGGAGCGGCGACAGGCAGACCCCGCCGTGTCGGAGGTTTTGATATACCCGCGTCCAGGTACGGCGTCAAGGTTCAGGGCTGCAGCGAAATAGCGCTCACAAAGCTCGATATATTATCATACCTTGATAGCATACCGGTATGCGACGGATACATTTTGGATGGCAAACTTATCAAGGAATTCCCTATTATTGCCGATTTGGACAGATGCACGCCGCATATAATATATCTGGAAGGTTGGAAAACCGACATATCAGGCTGTAAAAAACTTGAGGAGTTGCCTGTCAACGCGCGCAAGTATGTAGAGTATATTGAGCAGGCTGTGGAGTGTCCGATTACCTACATCTCGGTGGGAGCGGACAGAGAACAATACATACCTGTGCAAAAATAATTGCAATTCGGGGGAACTATGAAGTTTATTGTCAAAAGGTTTTGGAAGATGGTGGACAAGATGGACAAGAAAAGAATCGCGTCCCAGTCTGCGCCTGAAGGGATTGTTGCCTTGACTGATATTCCGTACATAGAGGACGGCAACCCTATGCATACCCTAGAGATATACTACGCAAACAACACTGACAAGCCGCAGCCTGTTATTTTCGATATACACGGCGGCGGATGGGTATACGGCACAAAGGAGCTTAACAAATATTTCTGCATGAATCTTGCTTTGCACGGCTTTACAGTGGTCAACATTAACTATAGGCTAACCACAGAAGCGCCCTTCCCGGCATGTCTCAAGGACATCTTCGCCGCGCTTGAATGGCTGCACAATAACGGAGGCAGGTACTATGCCGATACGGCAAAGCTATGTGTCGCGGGAGACTCGGCGGGCGCTCATCTCGCGCTGATTACTGCTATTGTTGCTCAAAATCCGCAACTGCAGGAGGAGCTTTCTGTCAAACCCGCTGTATCAATAAAGGCGTTGGGCCTGATTTGCGGCGCTTTTGATATTGAAAGATACATGAAGATGCGTATTATGAGAGGATATCAGAGGCTGATATTCGGAGATGACTATAATAGCAATACAGCAAGGCATATAGGCATACCGTACAACTATCTCAGCCCTAAGCTGCCGCCTGTTTATTTGGTCAGCAGTAACAAGGATTTTGCAAAATACAACACTTTGAGCATAAAACCGCGCCTCGACGAGCTGGGTATCAAGACAAAATATCGCTACATTACAGAAAAGACTGCCAACAAGCTAATACATGTGTTTAATGTAATCCGTCCCGAGTGGGAGGAGTCCATTGAGGTTAATGCTGAAATGTGCGGCTTTTTTAAGGAAAACATATAGCAACCGTAACAATATTATAAAAAATAGCAGAGTTGACTTTTGTGCATGTTTATTATATAATTAGCAAAGGGAGCTTTGCTTTTATTTTACTTTTCAGGAGGGGTATTTTATGAATTGTATTATCACTATTGGCAGACAGTTTGGCAGCGGTGGAAGGTCTATCGGCAAATACATTGCCGAGAAGCTGAATATACCTTATTATGATTCGGAATTGATTACCCTTGCCGCAGAGAAATACGGGTTGGATGCGGATGTCTGCAAGCAAAACGACGAGAAGAGCAGCAAGGCCTTGGTCGGGCTCTTTTCCTCCATACCTTCGGGATACTATTATCCGATGTATAATGACATGATTAAAGACACTCTTTTTCAGGCGCAGGCAGAAATCATCAGGGAAGTCGCGGTCAAGCCTTGCGTAATTGTCGGCAGGTGTTCAGACTACATACTCAAGGACAAACCTAATGTGGTGAAAGTATTTTTGTATGCGGATATTGCCACGCGCAAAAAAAGACTTGCGGAGAGATACGGCACTACCGAGAAGGTTGAGAAGCTCTTGGCAAAAGCTGATAAGCAGAGAGCCAATTATTACAACTACTACACCGAATGGGTGTGGGGAGCTAAGGAAAACTATGATATTTGTATCAACACATCCAAGCTGACTACGGCAGAGGTTGGCGACATTATTATAGGCATGTGCGGCAATAGGTAAAGATGGCTGTACTGATAATAACACTGCTAATAGGTCTTTTGCTTTTCTTCACGGGATTATCTCTAGTTACCGTTGCCCGCAAGGAGGAGCGAAAGGAAGAGCATAAGGACACGGATGAGGAGAGAGAAGCAAGAAGAGAGCTAACCGAAGAGGATCTGTCTGCGCCCGAAACACTGCAAAACCGCACACATCTTCTAGGTTTGCTGTTCGGCGGCGAAGGTTTGTTACTTGCTGTAATATCTGCTGCAATGCTGCTGGTGCACGGATTGGTAATCAAAATCCCATTGTATTTTTCCATACCATTCGGAGTATTGTACATTATAATCTGCTTGGTGTTCAACTCGATGAAAATGTATAAGGAGTAACATTTATGAAAAGAAGCTCTGGAGTATTACTGGCAATTTCGTCCCTTCCGAGCGAATTCGGCATAGGCGGTTTTTCCCGCGATGCCGAGCATTTTATTACCTCGATACTTGATATGGGTTTTCACTGGTGGCAGATACTGCCTCTTTGTCCGATTGGCTACGGTGATTCGCCGTATTCAGGTATCAGTTCGTTTGCCGGGAGTTATCTGTACATTGATCCGATAAGACTTGCCGAAGACGGACTTATCGATTACGAAATAGTCGATATGGTCAAGTACCACGGCGATCCTCATGTCGCCAACTACGCGCATGCGCGTTGGGCAAAGCGGACTGTAATCGAACACGCATATATGCATTTGACTCCAGAATGGAAACAAAAGATTAAAGACTTTGAGGAAAAGGAAGGCAAGTGGCTGGAAGATTACGCGGTGTTTATGGCGATAAGCGAGCAAAAAGATACGGCTTTCCAGACATGGGAAAAGGACTTGAAGTACCGCAAAGACCCGGGATTCAAACAGCAAAAGGCAAAGCTGAAAATTCGTATCGGGTACTATGTGTTCGAACAGTATCTTTTTTATACGCAATGGCGCAGGATTAAGGATTTTGCCAATTCTGTTGGTGTGGGTATAATTGGCGATATGCCGATATATGTGGCGCGGGACAGCGTGGATGTATGGGCTTATCCTGACAATTTTCAGTTGGACGACGACCTTAATCCTACAGTAACTTCGGGTCTGCCTCCGGATTATTTTTCCTCAGAGGGACATAACTGGGGCAATCCGCTCTATGATTACGAAAAAATGAAAGAAAACGGCTTCAGCTACTGGCTCGACAAAATCGGTCACGCTTTGAAGTTGTACGATTGTCTTAGACTGGACCACTTCAGAGGATTCTTTGAGTATTGGGCGATACCTGTTGACACTTGGCCTAAGGAGGGCAAATGGTACAAAGCGCCCGGCGCCGAGTTGTTCAGACTGGTGAGGGAGAAATATAAGGATGCAGAGATTATCGCCGAGGATTTGGGTATAATCAGCGAGCCCGTACGCAAGCAAATGGCAAAATGCGGGTATCCCGGTATGAGAGTTATGCTGTTCGGCTTTTATGAGGATGACAGCATGAACGCGCCTCATAACTACGGCACCGACTGCATTGCATATACCGCGACGCATGATAACGACACTATTCTAGGATGGCTGTACCTTCAAGAAGAAAGCGTACGAGATTTTGCTTTGCAGTACTGGGGTATGGAAGGCGCGGGCTGGGGCAGCGGAGGCGGCGACTGCAGATCTACCAAGGCATTTATTAGGACATTGATTGCATCATCGGCGCGGCTTGCAGTTGTGCCTGTGCAGGACATGTGCGGCTTTGGCAACGATACGAGAATGAATACGCCGGGCACCACCGAGAGCAACTGGCGTTTTAGAATGACATATTCGGCGCTTAACAGCATTAACAGTTATTTTTTGAGGCAGTGCAACAGTCTTTACGGACGCAGCAGGGGGTATAAGGATTGATAAAAGTCTTTGTCGTCAAAGACAAAGGGGTCAGCGAGACGCTAAGCGAATACTTCGGTTACGACGTCAAAATCTCAAAGACCCGTTCGGGCGCGCCGTTCATCGAGAATCACCCGTCATACATATCCTTATCACATAAGGATAAGTGTCTTGTTGTAGCGGTATCTGACAAAAGGGTTGGTGTGGATGTCGAGAGGATATACGAAAAGGAATCTCATAAAAAGATAGCTGAGCGGTATTTTACAGATATGGAGATTGAGTACGCTGTTTCGGCTGAGAGGTTTTTTAGGCTATGGACGAGAAAGGAGGCCTTTGCAAAACTTTTGGGCGAGGGACTGTCGTCAAGGACTATCGGGATTGACGTTATTAAGAATTTTGTGACATACGAAGGTCAAAAATATTATCTGGACACTAATACCGAGCTGGTGGACGGATACTGCATATCAGTAGCCGGAGAAGAAAGTTGCGCGGAATATTCTATAGGTATTGACGAGAGATAAACAAATATGTTATATTGATTAGGTACAAAAAATCGCGGCATAAGTGCGAGAAAGGAGTGATAAATGATTTTTGAAAAAGTAGTTAAAGTTGTGTCTAACCAGCTGCAGGTCGAAGCGTCAAAAATTAATAAGGACACAAATTTGATAAAAGACCTCAAGGCTGACTCGCTCGACATTGTGGATATGATAATCACGTTTGAGGAGCAGTTCAATATTCAAATTGACGACAACGATGTTGCTGATATCAAGACAGTAGGGGATATAGTCAGCTATATCGAGGCAAGGAAGTAGTTATTGTAGTCTGATTAAGCCGCCTGTAACGCAGGCGGTTTTTTTATTTGCCGACCAGCTGCAGATTGCCTTAATCGCTTATGCGAAGCAGGAGATTGCGCGTTGGAATGACATACGCCGTATCTTGGCGTTTTTCCACGCATATTACTTTGTTTTTTATATATATTGACATTTGTCCACGCAGAAAGCTATAATATATAATACTGGCAAAATGGATTTGACAGCATTGTTGAGGAGCTTTTGGTGAAAAAAGGCGTTATTGCTATATTAATTTTGATAATTGCTGCGGCAATCTGTTTTGCGGCCTGCGAAAAGGTCGAATTCAGCGATGTGGTGGTGGATATTAATGTACTTTCAATCACCGGTACATATTTTCAGGGTGATGAATTTTTGTACGAAAATGTAGCTTTTGAGGTTACCTTGGCAGACGGACGCAAGCTTACCCGTAACGCGGATTCGTCCATGATTACAGGGATTACGACTGCTTCTCCCGGGGAGCACAGCGCCACGCTTACGTATGGTGAAAAAAGCGTTGCATTCGCATATTTTGTCGGGGGCACACTGGTATACAGCGCGACTCAAGGGGGATACATACAGGGCAGAGCAAGTCAGCTTATCGCCTATAACGGCGCCGGCACGTTTGTAGAGGCAGTGCCGCATGAGGGATATGTATTCGTTGCCTGGAGCGACGGCAATACTTCCGCCCGCAGGCAGGATGTGTCAGTACAACAATGGAATGCGCTGACCGCCTCCTTCGCACAGCTTCAATGCGCGGTCAATATTTATTCTCAGCAGGATGAGCTGTTGAATTCGCAGACGCTTTTGTATGGAGAAAGCATTGCGCCGGTTCAGCCTCCTTCGGGTATGGAGGTCGAGGGCTATTACAACCGCGCGGACAACAGCAAGCTTACCAGTCTTGTTGCGCGGCAGTCTTTGGATATCGAGGTAAGATACAGACCCATACAGATTACCGTAACATACACGGGAGGAACGGAGGCAACAAGGGTCTTTGATTATGGCAGCGCGCTGACATTTCCGTCTGCTGTTGCGCCCGCCGGGCAGAGTCTTTTGAATTGGCAGGACTCCAGCGGCAATATTTTTGGCACTGAGCATATTGTAACACAGGCTCTTTCCCTTCACGCTGTATTTGTTGCGGGTATGAGAATAGTGTCTTTTTTCTCTGAGGGACAACTCATTTTTGAGATGAATGTTACGAGCGGCTATCCGCTGGGCGTTACCAGCATGCCCGAAAGAGAGGACAAATCCTTTTCGCATTGGATTGATATTTTTGGGACAAATGTGGATGAAAACACAATAGTTGATAATGATATGGCGCTGTACGCAGTTTGGGTAGACAAGCATTATACGGTCACACTCAACCTTAACAGCGGACAGTTTT
>CAYTUT010000025.1:0-14347 GCA_964441295.1 uncultured Christensenellaceae bacterium
TAGAGGCGTAGTTAAGCAAAAGCGGAGTAATCGCCATACCCGCAAACTGACCAATAAACATGCCGCCGCCTAGAAGCGCCATATATATCAACGCTAGTGCGGGATTTTTGCTTGCGAAGTAATATGTTACAAGGGGCATTGCGGCAAGCATAATGAGCATTTTGGTGCTTCCTAATACGCCCGATAACAGCAACTGCGAAAAGGGCTTGTTCTTTGCAATTACCTTGAAGTTTTGTATAAGCGAGTTCTTTTTGTCCGAAGGCGGGATTCTTTCCTTAACGCTGAAGCCTACGACTTGGAAGAGTATTGTACCGATAACAGCTAATATTGCGGCAACTATCAAGAAGCCCCATCTTTCGCCGTTAGCCGGGCTAATATTGCCGTTAGCGGAGAGCATGTTGCCTACGGCAAATGCCATTGATTGCATTGACAAAAGCACCACTCCGCCGCCTACACCGCCGAAAATACGGGCTAATGAGAGCAGCTTATTTCGGTCTTTGTCATTCTCTGTCATTAGAGCCGTTACACCCCAGAGCGGTATATCTCCGATTGTATAGGTCATTCCCCATGCAATGTATGTGAATGCCGCCCATGCGATGAGTCCGCTATTGAGCAGTTTGTCGGGGTTGCTGCTAACATCGTAGAAGCCAAAACTCGTAAAGCAGAGTATGGTTATTATCATTATGGGTATCGGCACAGCCATAAGATAAGGGCGGCACTTTCCATATTTTGTACGGGTACGGTCTACAATGGTCCCCATAATTGGGTCGTTAAAGGCATCCCATACCCTGGCTGCTGCAAAAATTGCGCTGACAGCTAGCGCAGGTATTAACAGCGTGAATTGCAGATAGTACATAAGACAAGCGCCGATGATGTTGTATATTATGTTTTGTCCTGCAAGTCCTGCAAGATACAGATTACGCTCTTTCTTGGTATAAGTCTTAAATACGGGCGCGTTACTTGCGCTTGTTGTGACACTTATATTATTCTCCATAACGCCCTCCATTAATTTTGCTCAAGCGGTAACAGCATGCCTGCTTCAATGTATTCCAGCCAATACAGGTATTCTTTTGTCTTCTTGGTCTTGTATTCCTGCTCGATATCCGTCTGGCTAAAAAGGCTTATGTCAGCTACTTCGATGCTCAACCCTTCGATTATTGAATACTGCGAATTGCCCGAACGCGTAGAATCCAGCATATAAAAAACCTTTTCGCCAATTATCGGGCGCTCGGTTGACATAATAATTACTTTCTCGAGCGCGGAGCATTCTCTAAACGCATATCCGCTTATCTCGGTAATTGTCGACGGCATGGTGATTTCTTGCAGTTTTGCACAGCCGAAGAAGGAAAACGCTCCGATCTTCTCCACGCCTTCGGGTATTACAACATCGGTAAGTTCGGTACAGTAATAGAATGCCCTGTCCGGTATTGCCTTGATGTCAGCAAGTATTGTCACCGTCTTGACAAGGGTATTACTGGTGTATACTCCCTCCCTGCGTCTGTCCTCTTGTTTGGTCACTGTCCTTACGAACAGTCCGTCAGCAAGCTCCATAACAGGATATCCGTCAAGCAATTCGGGTATAATTACATCCTCGTCTTCGCCGATGTATTGAATAATACGAACCGCTTGATATTCGCCGCTATCCGCTTTTGCAGTATACAGCTCGTACAGGAAACTGCCGTCTTGCGAGGTCAAATACTCGACGGGTTTGCATCCTGAAAAGCTCAATATTGCCGTTATAACGAATACCACGACAAGGATTAGCCTCATTTTTTTCATAAATACCTCCTATCGTGAATGCTTTTGAAATCCCTTACAAAAAGCATGTATATGTACACATTTTGCGTGGCTGCCTGACGGCAGTCCCACCCGCTTACCAATTAGCGCGCCAAAGCCAATACGACTGGACATGGGCTTGACAATTAGCGCTGTTAATAATTTTATCTAGATTAATCCGCATCACCCATCGAGTCAAGCATTATCTGCTTTTTTTCCTCTTTGCTCAGCTTCTTTTCCGTGGGTATCTGCTTGCTGTCGCCATGCTTGACGAAGAACATCAGCGCTATCGCCGCTGCTACGCACAGCGCGGAATAAGCGAACAGAGCGTACATGTTGATACCGTCCATAACCAGTCCCGCAATGAAGGGGGTTATTGCCTGCGCGGACATCGTTGCTGTGTAGTAGTATCCTGTATACTTGCCCACATCCTTTGCTTTGGAAAGCTCAACAACCATAGGAAAGGTGTTGACATTGGCAATGATCAGTCCAAAGCCTGCAATCAGATAGAACAGTGAAAACAGTACCGAGGGTATTAATTGGATGGAATTTGGTCTTACTATCGCAAACAGTAGGATAAATGAAAGCGTCGCAAGTGCAAAGCCCAGCATAATTGATTTTTTTCTGCCAATTTTGACAGCCAAAAAGCCCACTGGAATAAAAGCTATCGCTGATACTGCCATGCTGACACCGGAGATAATACCGGCTATGCCGGACGAAAGGTTGAGTGCCTTGGTACAATATATCGAAAGGGTGCTGGATACTGCGTTGTAGCCCATGAACCACATGAATATAGATGCAAGTATCAACAGGAAGGAGCGGAATTTTGCCCTGTCCAGTCTGCGCTTGTAGTCTGCATCAGCTGCTCCTTCGCTGGATGCTATAGCCGATGTCGCGGTGTTGTCCGCAATAAGCGCGGCGCTTGACGGAGTGCTTTCGCTGTCCTTACCGCTTTCCTCGGGCTCTTCCTCGTCATCTATACCGTATTCTTTGCATAATACCTCGCGTCCCTCCACCATTTTCTTTTCGTTGACAAGCGACATAAATCCGGTAAGAAGCATCAGCATGCCGAAACCGATTGTGGCGAAGATTATAACAAAGATATTGTCGCTCTCAAAAAACAAGGCAACAGTATAGATTATAAAGGCAATTGCGGCTCCCGCGCCTCCTGCAAGATTGATAATGGCGTTGCCTTGAGAGCGCAATGGCTTTGGCGTGACATCGGGCATCAGCGCAACTGCCGGCGAACGGAATGTAGCCATTGCAATCAGCACGAAAAACAGTATTATCATGTACACAATAATGCTTTGCCTGCCCTCTGCCGTGCCAAGCACTGCGGTATTGACCTTCTCGCTAAGATATACCGTAATGCCCGTTTCTACATACTTTTTGTAATTCGAATTAGATTCTTTTTGAGCGTCTGTAAGCTCAGTACCGTCATCAGGCTGCGGATAATAGCGTATTGCGATATACTGCTCTCTTGTCTTAATGTTATTAAGCTCGAGATAGCGCAAATCACAGTATTTGGCATTACCTGATTTCGCCTCGTCATAAAAATATCCGTACATTGCTTCCTGGGTGGCATCGCTCTCCATTATTGAGGCGAATTCGGAGGCTCTTATGCTCTCCGAGCGCACTAGCTGCGCTTTTGCCGAAAGCGGTACGAATACCATTAACGCAACAGATAAAATTGTACCTACCAATATGTAAGGTGTCCTTCTTCCCCACTTTTTGGCAAGTTTGCCTTTGCCCTTGTCGGACAGCTTGCCGAACAGCGGCAGCATAAAAAGCGAAAGAAGATTATCAAGTCCCATAATGAGTCCGCGCATCGCGTTGGATAACCCGTATGCCTTCTCGAGAAGTAGCGGCACCACAAAATCATACGCCGTCCAAAAAAGCATAATTATCGCAAATGCAAAGCCCACTTTAACGGTTTGCGAATAATTAAGTTTTAGAGGTTTTTTCTCGGATGAAAGCTGGTTTTCGTTGCGATCTACAATACTTGTGTTGTCATTGTCCATAATCATCTCCAAAGCAATTTATATTATTCTACTTGATAAAACGATTTTTGTAAAGAGGCAATAACTCATTTGACGAATAATGTAAACATTTTGAAAAAAGTGTAAACATTATTGTGAAAATGACCGTCTGATTGTAACAAAATTATTTGTGCCGGCATAGATAATTACAGTATCCTAATGGCATGCCGTTGGAGTGTTGCGGCGCCTATATCCGCATTTCGCAAGCTGTTGCGCTTGCCGCAGCTAGGATTATGAGCGACACAAAACGAGAGCTTATGCCGAACAATAATCTGAAAAATGGAGGGACAATTATGGCAAAGGACTTCAAATCATTTTATGAGAGCAAACGCGCGGGCAACAGTGGCAAAGCGACTGCGGAGCCGGATAGGGGGGGCGCTGACGGATACGGTGACATACTCAACAAGTACAAGGGAAAATCCGAAAGCGAGCTAATGCAGGAGCTTTTTAAGCTCAGCGGAAGACAAAAAAGCGAGGGTTCGCTGAAAAATTCGGATTTAGATGCCTTTGCAGAGCAGATTGCGCCCTATCTTTCGGCCGAACAAAGCGCAAGACTGGGCATGCTCATTGCTCAACTGAAAAACCAATAAATATTTCGAGCAATCTGTTGCGCACTGAGGATAATTCGGGGCTTGTGATATTTCTCTGTGTTTTTTGCAATTTTATTTCCATACACTCAACAATTCTGCCCTGCTTGTCCATTACGCACACATTGTCGGATAGAAGCAATGCTTCGTCAATGCTGTGCGTGACATAGACAACGGTTTTGGGATTAGCGGACAGCAATTTGTTAAACAATGTTATTATTCTGGATTTCAAAGCAATATCAAGCCCCGTAAAGGGCTCATCCATCAGTATCATCGAAGAAGGGTAGACAAATGCCCTGGCAAGCGCCGCTCTGCCCCTTTGGCCGCCGCTTAGAGCGCGCGGATATTTCGACGCATATTCTAACAGCTCGACCTGTTGTAAAGCCTCTTGTATCAACACATTCCTCACATTTTTGTCTGTATTGCCAAGTACATACTCCAGATTTTGCCTGACGGTAAGGCTCGGGATGAGATTGGGTTCTTGAAACACATATGAGATTCGTGGAGGCAAACCGCATATTTCGCCGCCATACGGCAAAAGACCTCCCAGACAGTTGAGCAATGTCGTCTTGCCGCAACCCGATACACCCAGTATACACAAGGTTTTGTTATCCTCAATGCTAAGATTAAAATCCTTTAGCACTGCTCTTTCGCCATATGAAAATTGCAGATTTCTGATTGCTATACTCATACATTCCACCTAATCAACAGTTTTTGGAGAAGCAGTACAAAAAGCTCCAGCAGATAACCCAATACTATCGCTGCAACCGTCCATGCAAGCAGCGTGGAGGTATCAAGATAGGCGCTTGAGCGCCACATCAGCAGTCCCATGCTCATGCTGGTATATGCCAACACCTCGCCCGCAATAATCAGCTTGAGATTAAAGGACAAAGTTGAGCGCATAAGCGTGAATACAGAAGGAAGCGTCTCCCTCAAATATAGCTTTGTTACTATGTCAAATCGTCTAACGCTGTAGACCTTGCTCATTGCGACAAGCCCCTTGTCAACTCGCTTAATGCTCTCCAGCATCCCCGTATACAGCAAAGGAAATATAACCAAAAAAGCAACGAATATCGGCGCATTGCCGCTGCTAAGCCATATTAGCGCCAAAAGTATTACTGACATTGTAGGCACCGCGCGCGCTATCGTTACAATGGGAGAAAGCGCCTTCTCGACCACACTACTGAGCGCCGACACTACGGCAAAGAAAAGCGCCAAGCCAAAGGCAATCGCATAGCTTTCCAGCGAACGGAGGAGCGTTAGTCCCGCCGCCTTGTAGAAGTCCGGGCTATTTAGCAGTGTGCCCAGACTTTCGAGCACCCTAAGCGGGGAAGGCAAAATAATCTCCTTGCCCATGCTTTTTGCAACAATCGCCCATATCAAGACAAATACACCCACCGATATCAGCGGGATAATGATTTTGTATGCGTTCTTGATAATCTTTTTGCTTCTCATGTACTTATTATAGTTTATTACTGCGGGTTTAGCAATACGGTATCGGACAACATTTTTTGAGCAACCAAGGAGTCAGGCGATAAATGAATACCGCCAACTCAATTAGCTCTGATAATTATTCGAAAGTATGATAAAACCCGTCGTCAGGCAATTTGCCTCCTACCGATTGCGCGTTAAAATCTCTAAGCACAGTGAGATAGCTGACCACATCCGCCTTAGCGTCCTCGGCAGTTAAAAACCTTATGTTGCACTTCTCAACTATCGCGCTTGTAAGAGTAACGGGCATCGTGCCCTCGTTATCGCGGATAATCTGTCCTGCATCGGCGGGATTAGCAAGCACCCAGTCGGCATTGTCACGCACTAATTGTAAAAATGTCTGCACAAAAGCGGGGTCACTCTCAAGCAACGAGGCTTTTACAACCAGTCCCACCTGAGGATAACCCGCCGCCTCGCTGCCTGTTACCGTCTTCCACTCCTCTTGCAGGTCGGCAAGCACCGTGTTGCTGCTCCCTGTTATTGCAAGCGTAACTTGAGGCTCTCCGAGCACCGCGTATTTGATTATGCCGGTCTTGAGCTGAGGCACTAGTACGGACGGAGTCATATACGCAAGGGCTACCTTTCCGTCGACTGCGGTATCGCTTTCTTCATAGGCAATGCCGTTAGACGAAAGTATTTTTTTGAATGTATAGTCAGGAGTCCCTCCTTGACCGACATTGTATACCACCTTGCCAATCAGCGAGTTAAGACCGTCATCGTAGCTTTCACTGCCAACGAGATAGAGCAATCCGAATATATTGACGCTGACAAGTCTGACATCTATACCGCCGTTGTAGAGCGCCGCCGCAATATTCATAGGCAACAGCGCTATATCCGCCTCTCCGCTCATTACGGCGCTTCTGATTGCCGTACCGTCCTTAATAGAATACGACAAGTTGTAGCTGCCAATAGCGCCGGTTTGGTCCATTAGCTGCGCAAGCGCAAGCGCCGGAGCGCCGTCAGGCATCGCAACAACTATATCAGTTGGTGTCTTTTTATTGCCGCAAGCGGCAAAAGCTAACGCGCTAACCGCCAAAATCACAATTATTATTACCGAAAAAACTATTCGTAAAGCTTTGCTCATAATTAAATCTCCTTTGCTTATCATTGCGCCGCCGCGCATATTGCCGTTATTGATTATGGTATGATCCCAAAATTGACTTCTATTCTATCTCCACGGCGGTAAGGGCTGACTTGACATTCACATCGCACAGCTTGCCCAGCTTGCCGGTCAATGCGGATATCTGCTCGTTGGACCCCTTTACTATCACGCTGATTGTGTTGATGCCGCTGTCATGGTCTGGAACACCCATCCTTCCGATAATGATATCCGAATACACAGATAAAAGACTTTGCACTTCGATAACCCTTTCTTTGCCTCTTATCACAATACCTATTACGCCTATCCTTTTCATAATACTCCTTAACGCTTAGCGCCCTTGCCTAACTACCAATAAAGTCGCAGTTTCGCTGACCCGTAGCGACGCAGAACCGAATTTCTACAAAAATAAAGCCTGCATTAAGCAGGCATTCACGCAGGCGTCACCGCATGCGGCAAAATCTATTTGACTCTGCATACCTACTCTCCGAACACGTCATCGATTGGGAAATGAGCGCGCATTCAAGCGCATATATATTCTAACACGCCGACAAAGCCTTGTCAACAGCAAAATCAATAATTAATATCAATTTTGGCAGATTCTCTGTCAGGATAATTCCAAAAACCAATTATTCGCGGCGGATATCTCGTTATCGGCATGCAGTTCGCGCATGTTGTCATTGAATTCTACCAGGATATCGGGAAGGATAGGATTATTGTGGATATTATATCTGCCGCCCTCCGCGGCGGGGTCGACGATATAGTAATAACCGGTTACGATAGAGATATATACAGCATAGTTTTTGTCGCCCTGCTTATCGAAGAGCATTACCGGAGCGTTTTGAAATACGCCTTTACCATAGGTTGGTTGCCCGATTACAACGGTATTTGTGGCATTAAAGGCTCTTGATGCGCCGATTAATGCCTCGGATGCCGAAGCTGTTGCCGAATTGGTCAAGATTATTAATGGCGCGTCAATATAATTATTCTTCTTCACCTTCACCAAAAGTTGTTTTTGCACTCCGCCTTCTTTATAATCCATCTCCAATACCGTACGCGCGCTTTGCCCTCCGAGCGGCACAAAATATGACGCAATTTCTTCAAGAATAGCGCTCGAACCGCCGGCGTTGTTGCGAAGGTCAAGGATAAGCGCACTGTTGCCGTCCTCTCTCCACGCGCTGATACAGGAGGCAAAATCGGCTGCCGCGCTGCCGGTGAAAGACCTAAGGCGGATGTAGCCTAGATCGTCGCTTATATCTCCTCCGAGATTATTGATATAAAGCGCTTCGGGGAATGTTGTATCAATCTTTGTATACTGATAGGTGTCCTCTAAAATTACTCCGCCGCGTTTGATTGTCAAAACCAGCTCTGTACCCGCCCCGCCCGATGAATATTCTTGGAATGACGCATAATTCAAGCCTTCCACTCTATTGCCGTTGACCGCATAAATATGGTCGCCGCGCTCAAGACGAAAGCCGTCTTGTTTCTCCTCTGCGGCAGGCGAGTTAGGGATAATTGCGGAGATTTTGTACTCTTTGTAAATAGTTACATGCAGTATAATACCTATTCCCGCGTTGTCAACGCCCCCTGCGCCGTCCGTAAGATAAGAAAAGTTGTCCAAACCGGATGTTACGGCATACGCGGCATATATATCGGCGGCATCAATATCCAATCCATCTATATAATGTGTCTCGATATACTCAATTACCTGCCTTAATAAATCCAAATCCTTAGCCCAATCAGTATCGGATGAGGTATTTTTTTTGCAGGCTCCCATAGACATCATCAAGACAATGCACAGAAGTATTAAGATAATCGTTTTTGTATTTTTCATGTTTTCCTTTTATATGCGGTTAAGCCCCTCTTTTATCGCTGCTTCGGCCACCGCGCGGCTTACATTCTCGGCGATTCTTTTGTCAAAAGGCGCGGGTATTATATAATCGGGCCGCAATTCTGCTTCGCTAAGGCAGTTTGATATAGCAAACGCCGCGGCAACCTTCATGCCCTCACTTATGCGGCTCGCCCTTACTGACAACGCTCCCTTGAAAATGCCCGGAAAAGCCAACACATTATTAATCTGATTGGGATAGTCCGAACGGCCCGTGCCCACTACCTTTGCGCCTGCTTTGTATGCAAGGTCAGGCGAAATCTCCGGTGTCGGGTTGGCCATAGCGAAGATAATCGCATCCTTGTTCATTGATTTTACCATTTCTTCGGTCACGGTATTGCCCTGACTTACGCCGATAAACACATCCGCGCCAATGAAAGCATCCTTTGCGCTGCCCTTGACAAGCGAGCGGTTAGTTATCGCCGCTATCTCTGCTTTGCTGCTGTTAAGACCTTCCCGTCCTTCGTATATTATGCCCTTTTGGTCAATCATTATTACATCTTTGACACCGTAGCTTAGCAGCAGCTTTGTTACCGCGACTCCTGCGGCGCCCGCGCCCTGCATAACGACCTTGAGCGAATCCGCTTTCTTCCCGGTTAGCTTGAGCGCATTGATAAGAGCCGCCAATGTTACCACTGCGGTGCCGTGCTGGTCGTCGTGGAATACCGGAATATCAAGCATTTCAACTAATCTTTGCTCAACTTCGAAGCATCTCGGGGCGGATATATCTTCAAGATTAATACCGCCGAATGAAGGAGCAATCGCCGCGACTGTCTTGATAATCTCCTCTGTGTCCTGAGTGCTTAGACAAATCGGGAAAGCATCCACATCGGCAAAGGTCTTGAACAATGCGCATTTACCTTCCATTACAGGCATCCCAGCTAAGCCGCCGATATTGCCGAGTCCAAGCACCGCGCTGCCGTCGGTAACGACTGCGACAAGATTGGCGCGTCTCGTGTATATATATGACAGGTCGGGATTTTTTTCTATTTCCAAACATGGAACAGCCACTCCCGGGGTATAGGCAACTGACAGCTCCTCTCTGTTGGTGATGGGCGACCGTGTTATTACTTCTATCTTTCCTTGCCATTCTGCATGCGCTACTAGTGGGTCTTTCATATATTCCTCCATGAAGTTTTGTTACTCTGTTAAATGTTGCCGCTCAAAATAACCCTTTCATTTTGAGCATCATACAAAAATATTTTGTCGGTATCAAGTGTAAAGCCTAATATGTCGTTGACAGCTGCCTCGACGCCGATATATGCGTTGAATGTGTCGGTATCGGTTGAGATAACCGCAAGTCTTCCCTCCGGCGTTGCAAAATAATTGTCAACCCTGCCGAAGATGTCTTGACCGGCGGCGAAAGCGGACGGCGGCGCAACGGCAATTACCTCCTTGCCAAGATAATTTGCGCCGAGTAATCTCATAATAACCGCGCTTGTAAGGTAATGACGCGCGCCCAACATGTCAAAGAAGCCCTCTTTATCTAATACGATATCATACGAGCAACTGTATTTTATAAACCGTTCTGCAGTATTGAGCGTCTGCGGGGCGGAGCGGAAAGAATCGGCGTAACCGCTCTCGGTAAGATAGCCGTACGATATTATAACAGTCGGAGCTAGCGTCATCTCCACTTCGCGGCTGTTATCGGTAGCGTATATTACGATTGCATCGCTTTTGCGTATTTTCGCAAGCAACAGCAAAAACAATTCTTCTCTGGTATCGGGGGACAGCCGCTTAAAAGGATTGTCAAAAATAATTACCTTGCTCTCCCTGATAAAGGCGCGCGCCAATGCCAGCCTGACTCTGCACTCTTCGGTCAGTCTAAACACCGCCGAATCAAGAATATGCTCTGATATACCAAAATCACGGCATGCGGTGGATACCCTTTCATTAATGGTGTCGGGAGCAACTTTTCTCAATCTGAGCGGCAAGGAAAGATTATTTAGCGCGCTGCGCCTGCCGCGCATGGCAAGGTCATCGAATACCATAGCTATGCCCTTATCGCGAGGATGCGCCTTAACATAATCGCAGCCGTCTAGAAAAATTGTTCCGTTATTGGGTTTGACAAGCCCAGCGATTACCTTAAGCAAGGTGGTTTTGCCGCTGCCCTCTTCTCCGTAAATCACATTCAATCCGCTGCAAAATGAGTGCGAAAAAGAATGCACCACATCCCTAGCGCCAAAATAATTAATAAAAATGTTATTAAGCGACAATTCTGCCATAAATTAATCCTATCTTTTAATATTTATTTTGTCAAGACAAATATAATTATTTGATTATTGACATGTGTACCAGTTTGATGTAGACTCTAGGAGGGGGATTCTATTAATACTATTCAAGGGTTGCCCGACAAAACAGGGAGTAAAAATGAGAAAAATATTTCTATGCATTGCATTGCTTTCAATTTTATTGGTATCATTGACTTTTTTCGGATGCAGAAGCGTGAGCGTAACATATATCACTAACGGCGGCGATGTTATTGAAGTTTCATCTATAAAAAGAATATCAGAAATACCAGCACCAACCCGCAACGGCTACTCCTTTTCTGGCTGGTACGCTGACGAAAATTTTTTGGGAGAGCCAATCGCAAAAAAGCCAAAATCGGATGCCGTAACGCTTTATGCCAAGTGGACGCTTATTGAAGGTACCGAAGGGCTTTTATACGAGCTCTACAACGGAAAAGAAGAGCCTGTTTTTGTACCGCCTAGCTTAATACCGATTTTTCCCGAACAGGAACCACAGGAAGAGGAGCCCGAAGACGAGTCGGCATTTTGCGAATACCGGGTATACGGCTATACGGGGACATCACCAATGGTTTTTTTACCCGTGGAGTACAACGGGCTTCCGGTAACCGGTATCAAAAGCTCGGCTTTTTCAAGCAATGATCTTATCACCGAAGTGGTTATCACCAATACAGTAAAGATTATAGGCAAAAGCGTATTCTACAACTGCAAAGCGCTAAAAAATGTTGTTTTGCCGGAAGGACTTGATACCATTCCCTCCAGTACCTTTGAAATGTGCAGCGCCTTGTCAAATGTATACATACCCGACAGCGTAGAAGTAATCGGCCTAAGAGCGTTCCAAAACTGCAGAGGGCTGTTACGAATCAAAATGCCCGATGAATTGAGAATAATTGAATATTATGCTTTCCGAGGCTGCAACAACCTTACGGAAATAATTATCCCGTCAAAAACATCTTCAATAGAAACATTTGCCTTTGATAACTGTACCAAATTGAAGAAAGCAACTATACTTGCCGAGACGCCTCCCGAACTTTTAGGCAATGTATTCAACGCAACTCCCCCATCTCTTCAGATTATAGTCCCGAATGATTATCTGGATGCATACAAAACTGACGAGTTTTGGAAAAAATATAATTTAATCGGACAATAGCAGGCAAAAATTTGAAAAAACCATTGACAGAGAATATTTTTTCCGTTAGAATGAAAAAAAATAAATAGATGCTAGGGGTGACAGCTTGCTGTCTGAGATTACACCCTTTGAACTTGATTGAGTTAATACTCGCGAAAGGATTGCACTTTTACGACAAGGTCATTGAGATAATCTCGATGACCATTTTAATTTAATCGTTCGAGCATATTGGAGGCAAAAATGTTGTATTCCTTAATGTGTTCTGTAACACCTTTTTCCGAAATGTCGATTTTTAACAAATGCGGCACCGTTATTCTGTACATAACGATTGCGCTTGCCGCTGTTATCCTGTTGACAGGGCTGCTCGTCCGCCGCTTCAATAAAGAAAAGATGTCGGAGTTTTTCAAGTATGCGTTGGGCATAGCGATAGGCTATTCTGTCGCGGTGATTGTCTTGATGCTTTTCTTGAAATTTGACGAGATGATAGCCGAAGATGCTTTTTATAAAGAGCTTTTCTACCCGATAATGGCAATCGCCGTTGCGGGTATCGCGATAGGTCTCGGCGGTCTGATTACCTCACTCATTGCTCCGGAGCGGATGAAGCTATACTGGATTGTTGGCGCTGTTTGCTTTGCCGTGCCCGTTGTCTCAGCTATCGTAATGCTCGCAAAATACTACAATACCACTATTCTGCCGGGCGGCTATTACGAAAATGTCAGCACGCAATGGCTCTCTGTCGGAGCGGGCGCACTGCTTGCCGTCTTAGGCGCCGCTGCAATAATATTCGGTGATAAAGCGCAGAAAGATAATCATACCAAATCTATAGTGTATGCGGCAATATGTATTGCTTTGAGCTTTGCACTGTCATATGTGCGGTTTTTCAAGCTGCCGCAGGGCGGCTCGATAACTCTGGTCAGTCTATTGCCGCTAATGATTTACTCTTACATGTTCGGCATCAGAAAGGGTGTTATCGCGGGCTTTATATACGGAGTACTTCAGGCTATCCAAGACCCATGGATAATTCACCCCATGCAGTTCTTGCTGGACTATCCTATAGCCTTTGCAATGATTGGACTTAGCGGCATATTCAAAAAATATTTGACAAAATATCCGCTTACCGCTTTCGTAATGGGCGGCATACTTGCCGGCGTTTTGCGATATGCCAGCCATGTAATATCGGGAACATTCGCGTTCTCAAGCTTTGCCGGAGAGGGTTACTCGGCGGTGGCATGGGGATTTTTGTACAATTCGTTCGCGCTTGCGGATATCGCAATCGCAATAGGCGCGGGCTGCGCAATGTTCGCCAACAAAGCATTTGTAAAACAACTGAATGTTCAATGAGGATTTGCGAATGAATTTGTTAGATAGTGAAGATGCTGAGAACTTCGCGAAAATTTGCTTAAAAAAATTAGTAAGCGCTGAATACGCCGAATTATCAAAAGGAGAGTCTCCTGACTGGTCCGGTACCAGCGGCTTTAGCCATGGCGTCGAGGTTACTCATGCTATGACACAGGACGATGGTGCATTTATCAAGTTATCAAGTCAAAATATTTCTAAGGCGATAGAAAAAATTGAAAAACAGCAAAAAGAAATCAAAGAGGGAAAAATCATAAAGAAAAGAATCAATGCTTGTGTTCTTAATCTTGGCGGAAAAAAGTACCTTTCGCAATCAATGGGTTATAGATATACATCTAGACATTATGACAATGCAGTAGGCGCAATCAATAAAAAATTAGAAAAACTAAATAACGTCTATAGACATTTTGATTCAAATGAATTGTTTGTATTTATTACTTTTCCATTACACATAGAGGATATTAGGGCAATAGTTAGTCAAAGTGCTTTTTCGAATTATGCAATAAAATTTGATGTAATCTTTTTTTGGAGCTCGATTGATTTATTTATATACAAATACCGCGACGATGCAATTGAACAAAAAACGATTAGTGATGAACAACTTAGTATTATAAATCATTGCCATGCTCAATATTTAACACAAAAAGGTAACAATAAATAGGATAGGTGACTTAATTTGACTACAAATATCCAACCTGCCGAAATTAATCGCGGCAGGTATTATAATTATTGAGCT
>CAYTUT010000026.1:0-14161 GCA_964441295.1 uncultured Christensenellaceae bacterium
AGCACCTGACATAAGCAATTTTACCACTATTTATTTATAACAGTAAACAAATAGTGGTAAAATTGCTTATGTCAGGTGCTAAGTCCTGACAGTTTTAGTGAGGTTGAAATATGAATAGTTATGTACAAAAGGTGTTGGACAAGCTCATTGCCAACAACCCCGGAGAGCCTGAGTTTCATCAGGCGGCAACCGAGATAATGGAGAGCTTGTCATATGTTTATGACAGGAATCCCGAGTTTGAACACAGCGCTGTGCTTGACATGCTTGTCGAACCCGAGAGGATAGTGATGTTTAGAGTTCCTTGGGTGGACGATTCGGGCAAGGTGCAGGTCAACAAAGGTTACCGCGTACAGTTTAACAGCGCGATTGGGCCGTACAAAGGCGGCATAAGATTCCATCCCTCAGTCAATCTTTCGATATTGAAATTTTTAGGTTTTGAGCAGATTTTTAAGAATTCACTTACAGGATTGCCAATAGGCGGCGCAAAAGGCGGCAGTGATTTTGACCCGAAGGGCAAGTCAGACAACGAAATAATGCGCTTTTGTCAGTCATTCATGGGAGAATTATTTCGTCATATCGGCGCGAATACCGACGTGCCGGCGGGCGATATAGGCGTTGGCAGCCGCGAGATAGGCTACATGTTCGGATACTACAAGAAGCTTGCCAACGAGAACACAGGCGTATTGACGGGCAGAGGCATATCGTACGGAGGCAGTTTGGGGCGCAAGGAAGCTACAGGCTTTGGGCTCGTGTATATTGTTGACGAGATGCTAAGATGCAACGGCAAGTATCTTGACGGCAAGGTATCGGTAGTGTCAGGCTCGGGCAATGTAGCTATATACGCCGCTCAAAAGCTGATAGATTTTGGCGCAAAAGTAGTTGCGATGAGCGACAGCAGCGGATATATATATCACGAGAAGGGCATAGACCTCAACCTTATCAAGCAGATTAAAGAGGTCGAACGCAAGAGAGTCAGCGAATATGTCAAGGTTAACAAGGACGCGATATTTGTACCCGAGTTCAAAGAGATTTGGAATGTTCCTTGCGATATAGCATTGCCCTGCGCAACGCAAAACGAGCTGGATTTGCAGGCGGCGGAGATACTGGTCAAAAACGGCGTGATTGCAGTAGGCGAAGGCGCAAATATGCCCTCAACGCTGGAGGCAACCGATTATTTCATTAAGTCGGGCGTGCTGTTTGCTCCCGGCAAGGCGGCAAATGCTGGCGGCGTAGCAGTCAGCGCATTGGAGATGGCGCAATCCAGCCAAAGGCTGTTTTGGGGATTTGAAGAGGTTGACGGCAAGCTGCGTACTATTATGAGCAACATTTTCCACAAGATTGATAATGCGGCAAGAGAATACGGCTGTGCCAACAATTTTGTGCTGGGCGCCAACATTGCCGGATTTTTGAAGGTTTACGAATCCATGAAGGGATTAGGTGTTTGCTAACAATTATTTTTGACTATCGAATACAGCTGTACAAAGGGCGCCGTGCAAGCGGCGCCCTATCTTTATATTTGACCGGTATCGGCATTTTGATATATCATCCAAAAGCCTGATTTTTCCCATTCTTCGGGATTGAGAGGCAGCCATTCTGTGGGCACCTCTGACTCAGGTTTTATATTGTATTCGCCCGGGATTCCATAACAAATATGCGTAATACCTCCGGTATTGTATAGAAGCCCTACCACATAGAATGCGCCGTCTGTGTCCACTCTGACCCATTTTGAGGAGGGCACTATGCGTGTAAGCTCCTCATAAGGGGGATAGTTGTCGAAAAATTCGTTGAGGCTTTCTTTTATGCTTTCCAAAAAGACAGTGGTTTCAGAGGATTGGCTTGATGCGGTCTTCTCGCCTGAGGACAACGGACTACCCGCAAGAGGCGGGGAATCCTTCTTCATTGCGCCGCCTTGCGGTTCGCTATTGAAAGGCTCGCTGCCAACGGCGCTTACTGAGGCGTTCCCTTCTTCTGCCGCCGCCGAAGCGCGAACTTCGGGCGGGGTTGGAGTAATGTTGCCGGACATGGAATTTTTTGGGGCGGATTGGTCACTTGCCGCTTTGCGGTCAGCAGACTTTTCAGCTGCGGTGCCGGAGGATGCGTAGCTCTCTACCAAGCTATTGAACACTACGCTCATTTTTTTGTCTGAAGAGCCAACCAGCAGTACGGCAAAGGGATTTTGTTCGATAACCGCGGCCTCAATCGGCATATCAAAATTCGCCTCAAAACGCAATCTTTTTAATAATTTTTCTCCGTTGAAGGAGAGTTTTTCCATATAATCGCCAATTTTGAGCAATAGCAAATAATCACCAGCGGGCAAAAAATGGGCGGTAAGGTCGAGCTCCAAATGGCTTGTTTCCAGATACGACAATTTAATTACGCCGCGAAAGGTTTTTCCCGAAAGAATCAGTATCCTTTTTTTTAGCATTGTTTTTCTCCTTTTGCTCTGATTTGGTTGACTATTTTGTTATGCTCGGCAGTGAGCATCAGGTATGCGTAGCTTTTATTTTCGGATATACATTGCGCAGTCCGTTCAGGGCATTGACTAGCCCGGTTATTAACAGAAATTTTTGACAGAATATTATAGTAACCGAATTTTTTCACTCTTTCCGTCCTCAAAAAGTTACAATATCTTATTGCAAATTTTTTTGTTATATTATATAATTATGTATCGGAACAGCAATTATTCATCTTTCGGATGCGTTAGGAGTAAATAATGACCAAAAAAATTATATTAACAGCTGGCGTGGTGCTTATTCTAATCGCTGCTTTGTTGGCGGGCTGTCAGAGCTACAATAACACGATTTTTTCTATGGGCGACAAGGATGCGCTTGTTGAGTCTAACGGTGGTTTGGTTGTCAAACAGGGCGACTATATTTATTTTGTCAATGGTTACAGCGGGTTCAACACCACTGATGCCCGCGCCAATTGGTTCGGCAATGTAATCAAGGGCGCAATAATGAGAGTGAAAGAGGGAGATGACCTCAGTAAGGCAGAGGTAATCGTACCCAAGAATATTATGAGTTCTTATTCGGACTCGGGTTTCTCGATATACGGCGACTATATTTATTATGTGAGCCCCAGCGCAGAAGAGAGCAAAACAGGCGCGGTCAAGACAGATGTTACGCAGTTTATGCGTACTAGACTCGACGGTCAGGAGACCAGGGTTATTTTTGAGTCCGAAAGCACCTCTTTGAAATACAAGTACACACCGCACGGACTTGTCTATTATGTTGATGGCAACCTATACTGCAAAGCATACGACAGCAAGCATTTCTATCCCAAAAAGAACGGGACGATAATCGTCGAGGAAGCCTCTGCCGTTTATTTCCCCAAGAGCTACACCTATGACAGAGCCAATGGTGAGACGGCTGCGGATTTCATATTCTACACCAAGGCTTCAGACGATATGTACGACTATTCCAATAAGTTGTTTGTTATCAATGCATCAGGCACATTTAACAAGCTGCTTATCAACAAGTTTTCTTATACTGACGACCCTGTTGCCAATCCCTCACTTGCTTTCAGCATAGCTCCGGTGACATCCATACTTGAAGAAGACGGATTAACACTTTATTACACCAAGACGGAGTATACCGGTACTTCCAGCAGCGGTACCGTAAAAGGATTGTTCGCTTATAAATTTGATGAGCAATTTAACTTCAACAAGACTGAAGAGGCAATGCTCTCGGTTAATACTGCAACCAAAATATATCCTATAGGATATGACGAGGGCATAATAGTATATGACCAAGAGATCAAGGTCTTCAAGCCGGACGCTGAGACCAAGGTTTTTAGCGGCATAACTTCAGTAACAGTTATTGGCGTTGTGGATGATTATATATATTATTACAACTCCAGCAACAAGCTGTTCCGCTACAAGATGGACGGCAGCGAGAATGTCAACTCTATAATGAGCGACACGATATACTCGTCTTGGCTGCTGCCCGAGATTATCGGCGATTATTTATATTTTTTCAACGGTGATATGGCTAATTATCTGTATAGAATTCAACTGTCAACTTATGACAGACTGGATAGTGAAAGTCTTGTCAGAGAGCTTTTGGGCTTTATGACAGAGGCTGATGCCAAGACGATAGCAGATAAGGATTAGTTTTGATTGATACGGGCGCACCGCAAGGTGTGCCCGTAGATATAATTTCCGTGATGCAGTGCGGACGGAGATGCTCGACAAATTATTGTACAATATGTCAAATTATCCATTTATTAGTTAGCTGCGGACATACAATTTCCGTAGTAGTTTTGTTATAATTTTTTTGTGGTGGAGGGTATTATGAAAAAAATTAGTGTTCTAATTGCAGATGATAATAGGGAATTTTGTAACGAATTGAAGAATAGTTTACTCAATGACGCGTCGGTTTTTGCCGTTATTAATACCGTGCACGACGGCAGCGCAGCGCTTGCCGAATGCGAAAGACTGAATCCCGATGTGTTGCTGATCAATATGGTGTTGCCCGAGCTGGACGGCTTTGAGGTCCTGCACGGATTGCGTAATAGAAATAAGCGCATTAATATAATCGCATTATCCTTGCCGATAGGTGACGAATATGTTTCTTTAGCGCTGCGCAGCGGAGCGAAGTACTATATGGTCAAGCCTATTAATATTGACGCGCTGAAAAGACGAATATTAGAGCTGTTTTACGCCCCCGAAAGAGAGGTGGCTCAGCCTTCTGTGATGCGCTTCCGCATGAACCGTTCTATGGACGAAAAAATTGCCAACATTTTTATATCCGTAGGCATACCTGCGCATATTAAGGGTTACAGCTTTTTGCGCGAGGCAATCAAGATGGCAATCGACAATCCGGATATAATCAACAGCATTACCAAAAAACTTTATCCCGATGTAGCCGAAAGATTCGATACAAGCGCGAGCAAGGTGGAAAGGGCAATACGGCACGCAATCGAGGTGGCGTGGAACAAGGGAAAGATAGAAAATATCAACAATCTGTTCGGTATAAAGGTATATTCCAGCAATGAGAAGCCTACCAACGGCGAATTCATTGCATTAGTAGCCGACAAAATGCTCATCGAAAGCGCTTAATCCCCAGGGAAAGCGCCTAACAAAATACGGCAAAACAATCCAAAAAAATAGTTTAGTTTAATTTTCAAAACTACCGCGCCGTTACCGCGGTATTTTTTGTTTTTGCGCGCAGAATGTTAGCTTAAGAGAAGTTTGAAATATTCTTATCGAAAAAATAATTGTGGCAATAGTAAAAAAAAAATAGAAAAACAGTTTACAATTTATGTATTTATCCATATAATAAGTGCGAATTGCTTATAGGGGTGGTTTTATGGGGAAGTACAAAATATGCCCAAGATGCGAGCTTAATTACATTCTGGAGACAGAGCAGTATTGCAGCGTGTGTCAGGACGAAATAAGAGGTATTGTGGAAGAGGTAGAATTCGAAGAGGATTTCACCAAGATATGCCCTCATTGCGGCGTTTCATATATTGCTGATGACCAAGAGATTTGCGATAACTGCAAAAATGCTATAGCCAAAATTAAGAGTCTGCATGATGATGTTGAGTTTGGTTGGGTGGACGATAACGCCGTTTCGCTTGAAGAAATAGGCGAGGAAGAGGAAGCCGAAGAAGAGCTGGTAATTGACGAAGAGTTGCCTGAAGAAATCGATGACGAGGTTGACGGGGAGCTTATGGAAGAAGACATTGAAGAGGTTTTGGAAGACGAACTCGACGATGAGCTTGATTTTGAGGAGCCGGAAGAATTTTTAGATGACGAATACGAGGAGTTCAATGGAGACGAGTAATAATAAATCCCGCTTTAACGCGGGATTTTTTATATAAAGCGGCAAATAAGGCAGGACAGTATGGCGCCAACTACAGTTGCGGTCAAAGCAATAGGTATAGCGTAACGCAACTTTTTTACCTTAGTAGTGGAAAAATATACTGCGGCTACATAGAACACTGTTTCGCTGCTGCCCATAATAACAGAGGCGCAGCGGGCGATATAGCTGTCGGCGCCATAGTTTTCGTATATGTTTTCGATCAAAGCAAGACTTCCGCTGCCGCTCATCGGACGGATTACTATCAGTTCTGTAAGTTCGGGCGGAATCCCGATAATGTTGAATACGGGGGTTACAAGCTTAGTAAAGGATGCGGCGAGACCGCTAACTCTAAAAAGGGTAACGCATACGAAAATACCCGCAATATAGGGGAAAATCGCAACAACCAATTTTAGCGCCTCTTTTGCGCCCTCGGCAAAGCTGTCAAATACCGGCACCCTGCGGATTGCCGAGAACAGAAATACAAGGATGATAAGTATAGGCAGAATATAAGCGCTCACTTTGCCTTTCGCTTAAAACTGGAGCAAAGCTTGACCAAAACAATACCCACAACAGTGGTAACTGCCGTGGTAATGAGAGAAGGCAAAATTATATCCGAAGGATTGCGGCTTGCGGCGGCGGCCCTCATTGCGATAATAGTCGCGGGCAAAAACTGTATTGATGTAACATTGATGATAAAAAACATCAGCATATTGTCGGTTGCCCTTTCGCTGCCGTCCTGCATTAGCTCCATCGCCTGAATGCCAAGGGGCGTTGCGGCGCCTCCCATACCCAGAAAATTGGCGGTGAGATTCATACTGATTATATCCTGTGTGGCTTTGCTTTCGCTTTTGAAAAATATCGCAGTAATTGGACGGAATATTTTGGAAATATAGTAGCTTATGCCGCTTTTCTCCATAATTTTTAGTATTCCCATCCAAAGGGCGTAGATAGCGGTCATCTTGAGCGCTAGGTCAACCGCGCCGCGCGTTCCCTCGAGCATCACCGATATTGCGCTCTCCGGATTGATAAAGCATATCATGGAAAGTGACAGTATAACAATTATTACGAAAAGAATATTCATACTCAAATTTATTCATTTGCGCTTGGGAAAATACATTGTATTTAGTTGTAATATGGTGTAAAATTGTTATGAAGATAAGAATTAGAATGTCAAGGAGATTAGTATGAAAGCTTTTATTACGGTGCTGGGTAAGGATAGAGTGGGCATAATAGCCGGCGTTAGCGCCTTACTCGCCGAGCAGAGAGTCAACATTGAAGATATATCACAGACAATACTGCAAGAAAATTTTACCATGATTATGCGCGTGGATACGGCGCTTTGCCCCATAGCGCTTGACGAGCTGGCGGCGCTGCTTAACGCGAAGGGCGAGGCGATTGGCGTTGCAATCAGTATCCGCCATGAGGATATATTCAACGCGATGCACAGGATATAATAAAATGATTAACAAAAATGATATTTTAGAGACTATAGACATGATAAGCGCTCAACACCTTGATGTGCGCTGTATCACCATGGGAATCTCCCTGTTCGACTGTATAAGCGAAAGCGCGGTGCTGACCGCTGCAAAGGTATACAGCAAGATTGTAGAGTATGCCAAAAATCTTGTGAGCGTAGGCGACAAAATCGCAGCGACATACGGTATACCCGTTGTCAACAAGAGAGTTTCTGTCACGCCGATAAGCCTTATCGGAGCTTCGAATAACGGATACTACGAGATAGCGGAGGCATTGGAGCGCGCAGCTAAGGAGACAGGTATCGATTTTATCGGCGGCTATACCGCGCTTGTTCACAAGGGCATGACCGATTACGAAAGACGTTTTATCCAGTCAATACCGCAGGTGCTTGCGTCAACTGGCAAGCTATGCTCTTCAGTCAATATTGCATCAACGAGAGCGGGCATCAACATGGACGCGGTAGCATTAATGGGCAGAATTATCAAAGAAACCGCCTATTTGACTAGAGATAAGGATAGCATAGGCTGTGCAAAGCTTGTGGCATTCGCTAATGCTGTGGAGGACAATCCGTTTATGGCGGGCGCATTCCACGGCACGGGCGAGGCGGACAAAGTTATCAATGTCGGCGTAAGCGGCCCCGGTGTGGTCAAAGCGGCGCTCGAGAAGGTGGACGGTGACTTGACAGATGTTGCCGAATGCGTAAAAAAGACTGCATTTAAGGTAACAAGGGCGGGTCAGCTTGTGGCTAAGGCGGCGTCAGAAATGCTCTCCGCCTCATTCGGCATTGTGGACTTATCGCTTGCCCCTACGCCTGTTGTCGGCGATTCTGTGGGATGGATACTAGAGGAGATGGGATTGCAAAAAGTAGGCTGTTGCGGTACTATTGCGGCGCTTGCTTTGCTCAATGACGCCGTCAAAAAGGGCGGTATAATGGCAAGCTCTCATGTAGGAGGGCTGTCAGGCGCATTCATACCCGTCAGCGAGGATATCGGCATGATTAATGCGGTTGCCGAGGGGGCTTTGACATTCAGCAAGCTGGAAGCAATGACCGCAGTGTGCAGTGTCGGTCTTGACATGATAGCAATACCCGGAGACACAACCGCAGAGGTTATTTCGGCTATAATTGCGGACGAGGCGGCAATCGGAGTAATCAACAACAAAACGACCGCCGTAAGGATTATACCGGCATATGGCAAGGCGGCAAAAGATTTTGTCGAGTACGGAGGGTTGCTCGGTAGAGCTCCGGTAATGGAAGTGTCCACATACTCCCCCGAAAGGTTCATAAGCCGGGGCGGCAGGATTCCCGCGCCTGTTCACTCCAACAAAAACTAAAGTTGACTTTTACGCATATTTTGTGTAATATATAGTATATGAGAAGTAGAGGCTTTTTCAAAGCCATAGCGGGCTTTACCATTATTGAGCTGATTGTAGTTGTAGCGCTTTTGGCTATAGCGGCCTCTATTGCTGTGCCTATTATATCAGACAATACCGCAGCCAAGAAAAAAGAGACATACAGGCAGGCATGCATATATGTTTTTGATCAGGCAACTGCGATAGCGGACAGCTACAACAAGGGCGCCCGTTCGCTCAACGGGGTCAGCATAGACTCGGTAATTAATCCCGGCGGGGTTAAGACTGTGCTCAACCTTGACAATTCGCTGGCTTACCGCTTCAATATCGATGTGAAAAATAATGCCACCAACCCGAGCACTAATTATTCTGATAAGGATACCGTAGTAGTATATTTCGCGTACAACGCCGATAAGAGCAAAGCCTTAGCGGTGGGCATGTGGTATATGGCGAAAGGGAATACCACACCTCAATTCAAGTACGATTACTCCAAGGGGGCGCTTGCGAGTGTTTCGGAGGCTTTTACTACTCCGGTGTTTAGCTAGGAGATAATATGAAAAAAGCTAGAATACTTGCGCTGATAGCGATAATTATCGTAATACCCGTAATTTTTTGCGGGTGTTCTTTATTAAAGATGCTGGGCTTGGTTGGCAGCGTGCAGCTTGACGCGCCCACAGGGCTTACCTTGTCAGACGATGCTTCGTATATAACATGGGGTGTTACACAATACGCAACAGGCTACCATATTTACATCGATGGGACCAAAGTCGGCGAAAGCAGTACCAATATATATTATTTTGATGACAAAGACGGACAGGCGGCGGTACAGCTCAAGGCAATCAGCGCATCGCATAAGTATAGCGCTTCAGCGCTTAGCGAGAGTGTCACTCTCAATATAAAAAGCCGTCTGGTAATTACGGGGGTAAGCTCTTTAATCACCGAGACCCTTTTTATGGTGTACTGGGCAGATGCGAATTACAAGCTGAAATATACCGTCAAGATATACATAGACGGCGATTTAAGCGAGCAAGTGGATGTTTATAACCCTGCTGTATCTCTGGACGAGTACGATAACACTAAAGAATATAATTTCAAAATAAAGGCGGTAGCTGACGCGAGCGGCAGAAGAGTGGACAGCGCGGAGTACAGCTTTACCGTGGAGCAAGGGGCGGCGGCATCAACCATTGCCACAGTCTTGTATGACAAGATCGCAGCTGCGGGGCCCGAGATAACCAATCTCGACCCTTCCGCCGTAAAGGTTTATTTGAATATCTCAGGGGTAAGAACGGATGTTACCTCTCATTCTGTCATAACCAGCGATAAGGTGACCCTTTCCGCAAGTTATCTAAAAACCCTTGCGCCGAATGTATACAACGGAGAACTTGATGCAGGCCGCAAGCGGTTTGTGCTTGTAATTGCTGATACAAGAGATATGACGCTCGAGGACATTACATTTGTAAAAAATTCGGATTACGCTAATGTAAATGCGGAGACATACAACAACTCGATTATCAGCATAGACGTATCCGGCACAACGGGCAACGCGGAGTACAATTACGCAACCAAAAAAATTGTCATCGACGGCGAATACCTCGACTCTCTTGAAGAGAATGACTACGACTTGAATGTTGTGTATGGTCAGGGCAGTGTTGTTAAGGAAGTGTCTGCGATAATCAGTGTAGTTTCACTTCCTGCGATAATACCTGCCAACGCCAGATACAACTATTACGGACAAAGCGCTTTGACGATTGCCTTCAGCCAGAGAGGGGATACGGTAACCTCGCTGGTGCTTTCTGACTACGGCACCGTTGCGGTGTCCAACTATGAAAAGGCGAAAAACAGCATAACCATCTCCAAAGAATTTTTGCTAGCGCGAGGCAACGGCGAGTATGTTTACTGCATCCATACGCAAAAAGGCTCGGCGCTAATCTTTACAGTAGTTACTGACATAAGAGATTTTGCTCTGCAGTATAGCGAGTACACATACGACAAGGCATCCGGAGAGGATATGGTTGTCGGCGCAATTATCGTAGCCCCCGAGGACTTTGAGGGTATGTACGGGGCAATGATAACAGAAGACGATTACACCATAGAGCAAGAACAGGGCATAATAATCCAAAAGCAATTTTTGCAGACATTCAAAAAAGGCTCGTATGAGTTTATTTGCATTTCGGACGGTGTCGAGGATTATTTTACTCTAAATATAATCAACAGCTCCCCCAAGCCCTATAATGTTAAGCTTAATTATGACAAGCATGCTACGGATGTCTATCTCACTTTCGACTGTGATTGCAGCGGAAATCACACCTATTCGCTCAACGGCGCAACGGCGCAAACAATCTCCGGAAAAGAAAGAAAGCTGACAGGATACGACAAAGCCGCCGCTAACACGATTACCGTCACATGTGTGTCAAGCGGTAGGAGTACTACAGTTGCCAAAGCGGCTCCAGGAGTAGGCGCAAGCTCGTATATTGCTTCCAGATACGCCTTTTGGGGGGAGAGCAGAGACCGCTTTATTGAGTCGCAGGACGAGCTTAACCATTTGCTTCGATACATGGTGTACAGAGGATATGATGCTACAAAGACCAGCAACCAACAGCCGTATAGTTATGTAGAGGAGACTGTCTACTACTCTCAAGAATTTGTCGCCGCGGTGAGCGCCCAAACAGCGCTGAATGCAGCGGTCTCATCTTTTTCATCGCCTTGGGGCTATGGTGTGAGCACATCTACTGCAGGCAATGTGGTAAGCATTACAGTAAATTATTCGCATTACCCCGGATATGATGTGACTACCGCCTATGAAGGCAGCGCAAGCGCCGACACGCGCGCCTTTATAACAGCGAGCGGGCGTTCGTCTTCTTTTGATAGTTTTTATATCGAAACAATGACTAAGACTCAGAATGTACGAAATACAATAGAGCTTGTCGATCTGCCTTTAGGGGTCAAGCCCGTATTTACAGCCGGTTCGGCGGCGGAAGAATTATATGAGGCGGCGAAGGATGTATGCAGAGTGATTATCAGCGATTCAATGACTGAGGCGGAGAAAGTCAGCGCAATATACTATTGGCTGGCGACCAATGTTGTCTATGATTATGATTCGATATCGCTATACAATCTTTATGCGCAAGTAACGGCGGCGAGTGTTTTGGGCAATGCAAGGACGCTGATTGACAATTATATCGCGCTGAATCCCGGATATTCGGAATTGCTTACCCCGATACGCAGCAAGGCTTTGCTTAAAGACCTCAAGGACGAGTTTAACTCTACTATAAAGCGGATGAGGGTTTTTGCGGCGGAGGGCGCAATTATTGACGGCAAGGCAGTATGCAACGGCATAGCCTACGCAGTGCTTTTGATGTGCAAGATAGAGGGCATTGAGGCGATCAAGGTTTCTGGCACCGCGTTCAACGGGTCAGGCAGTGAGAACCACGCGTGGAACAAGGTTAATATTCAAGATGTATGGTATGTCGTGGATGCAACGTGGGGAAGAATGGGCAATTATGTCACTCACAATTATCTGCTTGTATCCGATTATTCCATATTCGCTTCACATCGCGAGGAGAACAGGCTTTCGGGGGGAAGCATGCGCAATGTAGAATACCTTGCGAGAGGGCATATCGATTATTATAGATCATACACAGTAGGCGAGTACGACCTCTCTATCGACTCTATCGCAGAGCTTAACGCGGTTGTCGCCGCGCTGTATTCGCAAGGGATACGCACAATAGAGCTGAAATACAATATTGAGGACAATTTCAATTCTGCCATTTCTTCAGCCTTGAATGGCGTACACATCGGCTCTTACCAGATTGCCAATGCCGGCAATGTGTATATAGTAAATATGGGTTGATGATTGTGGCTAGCATGAAAAACGAAGTTTTTGAGATAGAAATACACCGCATGACTGGCGGAATAGAAAGGCTGATTAGAGCTGAGGACCCTAGATTTTTTAATTGGACAAGAGGCAGATTCGGCATTCCCGGCGGCATGAATTTTTTGGACAAGACGGAGATTAATGGCGATTGCATAACGCAGACATATGCCTTTTTTTCCTATCTCGATTTAATTGTGAAAAGAAGTCTTGAACCAGACGGCTTACGCGAGAAGTATATCTTCAAGAATACCGGAAACGAGCCCATGGCTTTTGAGCAGGGAGAGTTGGGAATATACGCGACATTTGCAGACAGTACGGATATCGCGGAGGTCGCCCTTGCGCGGCGCGCAGTTAGCCATGTGTTCGCAGGAGGGGATACAGCATATATATTCAACGCTGCGCTGGACGGCGGAGAGGCAGGTGTAGGGCTGGTCCTTACAAAAGGAAGTCTGGTTGAGAGCGTGTATGAAAACGCAACCTCCACCTTCAAAGGGGATATTTTGCTCAAACTGCCCGCTTTTAAGCTTGACAGCGGAGACAGCTACGAGCTTGAATGGCTTGTGTTTCCCTATAACAGCCGCAAAGAATTTTTTGAAATAATCGGTCGAGAGGGCGCATTGGTTCTAGAACTGGACAGTTATTACGCCGCGAAGGGTGACGAAATCACCATTAAGGCAGATGCCGAAAAGGCAGTCTTGCATGGCAAGGAGTACGAATTCTCCGAAGGTAGTGTAAATGTGCCCGCAACGCATGAGGGCGAACAAAATATCGAGCTGTTTTATGACGGCGGCAGGCGCACCTTCGCAAAAGTCTTTGTCGGCGCGCGCAAGGCGCCGGGTATGGCGGAGATATTGGGGGCGCACGGCGTTAGAAAACCTTTCTCCAAAAGGCACTCCGCTCAACCCTTGATAGAGTCGATTAAGAATCTTGACTGGTACCAAAAAATAGGAGATAAGGGATACCTTGCGCTCTCTTGCGTAGAGCTTTTCAGGTATTACCGAATATACAAAGGCGAGCGCTTAGCGGATATAGGCATACCCCTTGCGGTGATTAAAGAGAGCGAGGAGCTTCAATCGCATTTTCACAATCAAGTTATTAACGCTCTGTCCTATAGCGGGGTACATTATCTTTATAACGAAGCGGCAACGCTTGACATGCTGTTAAAGGCATACAGTCTGTGGCAAGAGGAAGGCTACTTAGCCGCCGCAAAAAACAGAGCGCAGAGACTGCGCGCCTTTGTCGGAATACAGCCCGATTACCTCGCTTTTAATAGAGCCGGACTAATGCGCAACGACTGCCAATGCGATTCGGACATTTTTGAACTAATTGACGCTTTTCATCTTTGCGGAAAGAATTGCACTCTTGGAGAGTACTTTGGCGCCGGCGCGTTAGTTTGACGGCTTTTCTGCGAAAGAGCGCATCCATTAAGCGCTAGAAAGCGCAATGGCCTCCCCGTTAATCGCATTAAATGTTGCCAATAATATTGGTGAAGAGAGGATATATATGAGAGAGATACCTACACCGCATAACAGCGCGGACAAAGAAGCTTTCGCAAAGACTGTGTTGATGCCCGGTGACCCGCTGAGGGCTAAGTTTATTGCCGATAATTATCTTAGCGATGCCGTGCTGGTCAATAATGTGCGGGGAATACAGGGTT
>CAYTUT010000027.1:0-13917 GCA_964441295.1 uncultured Christensenellaceae bacterium
ACGGATAATCTCGGGGGATAATCCGGTGACAGTTGCCGCTATCGCAAGAAAAGCGGGATTGGCAGACTGCAGGTATATCGATATGAGTACCGTCACCACCACCGAAGAATTAATCGCCGCATCAAGGGAATACAAGGTATTCGGCAGAGTTTCTCCCGAGCAAAAGCTCAAGCTCGTGAAAGCACTGAAGGCAGACGGGCACACCGTCGCAATGACCGGCGACGGCGTTAATGATGTGCTTGCGCTCAAAGAGTCCGATTGTTCGATTGCAGTAGCCGAGGGCTCTGACGCCGCGCGAAATGTTGCTCAGCTTGTGCTGTTGGACTCCAATTTTGCCTCAATGCCGCGTATTGTCAAGGAAGGTCGGAGATCAATCAACAATCTGCAGCGCTCGGCGTCGCTGTTCCTCGTCAAGACTATCTACTCGGCGCTGTTGACAATGCTCTTCCTCTTCTTCGGGGATTACCCCTTTGAGCCGACCAACCTTACTCTTGTCGCCGGCGCGACTATCGGAACTCCCGCCTTCTTCCTCGCGCTAGAGCCAAACAATGAGAGAATTAAAGGACGCTTTTTGAATAACACTATTAAGAAGGCTTTGCCGGGCGCGCTTACCATTGTGCTCAACATCGCGCTTCTCCAGATTATGAAGCTTTTTGTGCCGGTCACTCCGGCAGAGCTGTCCACAGTGTCGGTTATTTTGCTTGCCGCGGGCGCCTTCTCGGTATTGTTTCGCGTGTGTCTGCCTTTCGACCTCAAGCACGCAGCACTGTTCTTTGGCATGCTGATACTGTTCTTTTTGGGATGGGCGCTTATGCCAAGACTATTTGCAATGACACCGATTACTCAAGTTACGACGCATATGATAGTGCTCTGTCTGCCGCTACTTGCCACAACAATACCCTTGCTTTTACTGATGACCTGGGCGCTTAACAGATTTTTTTCCAACAAAGAATTGGGTATACTCAACCGGCTGAAGTTAGAACAATAGCATTTCGAAAAAAATGAACAAAACAGGCATATTATTACACATCTCCTCCCTGCCTGGAGGCTACGGAATAGGCAATTTTGGACGCGCCGCGCATGATTTTGTGGATTTTCTTGCCGCAACCAATCAGCATTACTGGCAGATTTTGCCGCTTAATCCCGTTGGTCTCGGGTATTCTCCATATCAGTCCGAATCTACTTTTGCGCTAAATACCCTGTTAATTGATTTGGACGCATTGAAGGAGCAAGGCTTTTTAACGGAAGCGGATTTGCCCGAAAAAAGCGGATTAAACAGTAGAAATGTTGATTATGCGAGCGTAAAGGCAATGTTAGATTATGCGCTGTACAAGGCTTACAAAAAGGGTTATCCGGCATTGTCCAGTGAGGTGGAGGCATTTGTCTCTCAAAACGAATGGGTCAAGGATTACGCTGTGTTTATGACACTCAAGGAGCGCAACGGATATCTAATATGGCAAAAATGCGTGATGAACAATCTGGACGATGCGGAAGACAGATTGCATTATTATCATTTTACGCAATACATTGCATATTCTCAATACCGCAAGCTCAAGGCGTATGCCAATGCTAATGGTGTCCAAATTATTGGAGATATACCCATATATGTTTCGGAAGACTCAGCCGATGTATGGAGTAATCCGCAGGAGTTTTTCTTAGACAGCGAAGGATTGCCGACAAGAAGGGCGGGAGTGCCTCCTGACTACTTTTCGTCGGAGGGACAGCTATGGGGCAACCCCTTGTATAATTATTCAAAAATGAGAAAGAATAACTTCTCATGGTGGCGCCGCCGCATGAAGCATGCTTTATCGCTATATGACATAGTAAGAATTGACCATTTTCGCGCATTTGCCGCGTACTGGGCAGTATCCGGCGCTACCGCAAGGGAAGGCAAATGGGTAAGAAGCGTGGGCAGAGAGCTGTTTGACAGCATGCGGGATTTTGTAACGCCCGAGCGTGTTATTGCCGAGGATTTAGGTGTAATTACGAAGGCGGTTGAAACGCTAAGAGACGACCTCGGGTTTGCGGGGATGAAGGTACTGCAGTTTGCATTTGCAAAGTCGGACAGGCGGCACAAATATTTGCCGCATAACTACCCCGAAAACTGCGTAGCCTACAGCGGAACGCATGACAACGACACGCTTGCAGGCTTTATAAAAAGAGGCGGAACAGAGCTGGAAAACATAAAAAAGTATTATAAAACTTGCAACTCATTACTATTATGTGATATAATGTTGAGAAGTCTTGTGGAGTCAAAGGCAGCCAAAGTCATCTTGCCGGCTCAAGATATACTTTGTCTTGAAGACGCAAGAATGAACACCCCCTCAACAACGGAGGGCAACTGGAAATTCCGCCTGATTGAGGGCGAATTGGACACACGGAAGGATTATTTGATTAATCTTACAAGGCTTTGATTAATTGGTAAAATATTAACAAGGAGAGATACTATGAAAGAGTTGAAAGGATCAAAAACAGAGGCAAATCTTAAAGAAGCTTTTGCGGGAGAGAGCATGGCGCGCAATAAGTATACATACTTTGCGTCAAGAGCGAAAAAAGACGGTTATGAGCAGATTTCTGCGATATTTCTTGAGACGGCGGACAATGAAAAGGAGCATGCAAAGCTTTGGTTCAAACTGCTTTCTGGGGGTATACAGGATACCGCTGCCAATTTAGTTGCGGCGGCTGCTGGAGAGCATGACGAGTGGACGGATATGTATTCGAGAATGGCAAAAGAGGCGCGCGAAGAAGGTTTTGAAGGCATTGCCAACATTATGGAAGGCGTAGCAAAGGTAGAGAAAGAGCATGAGGAAAGGTATCTTGCGCTTCTCCAAAACATCAAGGACGGCAAAGTCTTTGCTAAAGAGGCTTGCGTACTGTGGCACTGCAGAAATTGCGGTCACATTCAGGAGAGCAAAAATGCTCCCGATATCTGCCCCGTATGCGCACATCCAAAGGCATACTTCGAGCTGAAAAACGGTAATTACTAAAATCTGCAAAGCGTCAATTACTAAAACCAACGCCTGCGTCGAGCAACATCCGGCGCAGGTTTTTTTTAGGCAATTATTTGGTATTGACTTTGTACTCATACTATTGTATTATTGTTAATATAGTGACGCGTGTTTGTTCGCGGCAACTAAGGCTGTAGGGGGTTAAATATGCCGGCAAAAAAGGGCTCGTCAAAGAGCACTACCAAAACTTATTTGGATAAGCAGAGCAAATCTGAGTTGGACGATATTATGAATCAATTCGGCTTTGATGAGGGCGCTTCTGACAAGAGAGCGCCTAAAGGGCAGGCAGTTGACGAAGAAAGTATTAATACCAAGCTAAACAACGATGACGAATATGGTCTGGACGACTTAGAACTCTCCGGCGCTGAACAAGCTACCGGCACTTTTGACGAGCGGGAATATCTTGCCGCCAATAACGGGCAAGCCGAAGGCGAAGCAGTGCAAGAAAATGCGGACGATAATGACAACGGCAACACCGCAGCTCAGACTGAGCCTTTTGTCGCAGCGGAGGAGATTGACATAGTCAACGCCGAGCCGGTCAAGACTGATGCGGAGAGCGCTCCGTTATGGTCTGCTTACCTTACGGATGCTGAAGAATATCAGCGTGAGCCGAGCGATGCCGCTGAGCCTAGCGCTGTAGCCGAGCCGAGCGCAGTCGCCGAGGACTATATCTATATTGAAGACAACGTTGCAGCTGAGGACGAGACGGCTGTTGCGGTCGCCGAAATGCCTGTTGAAAGCGCTCCCGTTGCAACGCCTCACCGCTTTGAAGATGATATTACAGTTAACATTGAGCCCGATGAGATAAATGAGGCAGACACAGACATTGATAATTCATATGACGACATTGATAACGATTTTCGTCCGTTAAAAAGGGCAAAGCAGGAAATTATGAAAAATGATAAGAGGAAGGACAATGACAAGAAAAAAGCGGCCCCGTCAGCTACGCTTGAAAGCGAACAGGTGCCGGCAGCCGCTCCGTTGGTGGCGCAGGAAGCGCCTAGTAGCGCAAAGGAAAGTGAGCCGAAGGTCGAGAAGCACAACAAGTCCAGATTGAAGTTTTCTCCGCAAGCGGGCAAAATTAATAAGAGGCTAAGAAAAAAATACAAAATCGATAAGGACTGTATATTCAGCGAGAACGATTATGTGGACGGCTTTATTTTTGCCAACAGTGAGACGCTATTGAGAAGATATGACGCCCTAAAGGTCAACGGCGGCAATATCGGCAGGATACTGATTACCAACAAGAGGATGCTGTTCAATACTTCTGAAAAGGCCGAGATTCCAATCTCATCAGTCATCGGTATCAGAAGCGCGAAATATTGGGCAATCAGCTGGGCGAAATTTATATTCAGCCTGCTCTTTATTGGAATCGCTGCCTTTGCTTTCGCATATGACTTTACCACATTCGCAGTTTTTGCCGAAAGAGCGTGGCTCATATATGTGCTCATGGGGGTTGGGGGGATATTTGCGCTTATCGGATTGATTCTGCTCTGCTCTTTTGCAAGGCGCAGATTCGCATTGAAAATATTCGTCAACGCTGCCTACGAGTTCATTACCTATAACTCCAAGAAAAGAAAGAAAGAAAACGCAATTATGGATTCGATCATTATCGCTATGCCCGGTAAGGAACTGGACAAATTCGTAAGAGAAGTAGGCGCGCTGATTATTCAATCGAAGGAAGGATACTTCGATATTGCAGGCTAGACACACATAATACAGGCACACAATTATTTAACAAGGCGCGGCGTTTGCCGCGCCGTTATTTTTTTGCAGTATTTGGCTAAATTTTTCCATTCGCAAAAGAATTCCGGTAAGCTTAGCAGTTTTCAAGAGCCGCTGTACATTTTCCATTTGGTTTTGAGAGTTACTATTAACAAATATTTATACCAATTTTTCTATAATTAATGATATAATAACTAAAAGGAGTAAGTATGAGAAAAGGTTTTTTGTTAGCGGTGTTGGTTGGAGTTATGGTCGTGCTAGCATGTATCACGGTATTTTCCGGTTGCAAAAAAAGAAATGTTCAGTACACCGTCACCTTCATCATAGGGGATTACAACGTGGACAAGCCCGCCGATATGGTAGTCAAAGCCGGCTCAAAAATTACTGCCCCTGACACTGATATAACGCCGGCTGATGGCTATCGCGCCGCATGGTACACAGACAGCGACAAGACGGTGTTGTTTGACTTTGACACTCCGATTAATTCCAACATGACTCTCTATTTAGGAGAGGATGGCATTATTTATTCCATAACTTATGTGGATATCAACGAAGAATGGTTCAATATAGCATCGCTGCCAACGAGCTACAAGGCAGGGGTAGGGGTAGCAATCCCCGAGCCCAAGGCGTCAAAATTCGTAGGCTATGACACAGGGCACTGGTATGACGGCGAAAGGCTGGTATCATATTTCGGCGTGCCGTCAACCGAGTTCGGCGACTTGACACTAAGATTCGTTGCCGAACCTAGAGAATACCAGATAACCTATACAAATGCAGGTTACATCGGTATCACTGATTACAGAGCGTATATCACCAACGATAATCCGTTAATTTATCGTGTGACGGACGGAGTTGTGATACTCTCTGCCCCCGAGATTGACCCTGCCTGCCCCCTTCCCATACCTGTTTTTTCCAAGTGGGTTTTGGTTGCCCAAAGCGACCATAACGCCAACAATGCAATAAGAGATATTACCGAAATCACTGTAGAGCTGGTTACCTCCCGTTCGGTGTATATTAGAGCTGTGTGGATTTATGCCGATTGACGCCCCTCTTTATCAAACCATTATTAAATACACCGGTGAGCGCTTTCATATGCCCGGTCACAACGGATTGGGCGTAGCGCCCTTATATTCTTCGGCGCCCTTTGACATAACCGAGCTGTCATTTTCGGACAATTTACTGTATGGCAACGGTATTATATCTGAGGCTGAGGCGCTTGCGGCGCAAGCATACAAGGTAAAGCACACGCTTTTTTTTACTTCTGGCGGCACATCGGCAATTCATACCGCGCTTTGCGCGCTCAAAGAAACCGGCGCCGATATTATAGTACTCGGAGACTGTCACGCGGCGGTATACAACGGCTTGAAGCTATTTGGTATACCATTCAGCAAGGCGGAGAGTCTGGACGGTATAACACTTTGCAAATCGACCGCAGTTATTACAACATCTCCTGATGTATACGGCAATATCAAAGATATTAGAGGCATAAGGGAAGCAATAGGCGACAGATTGCTGATAGTAGACGAGGCGCATGGCGCTCATTTTGCGTTTAGCAGATTGTTGCCCCGCTCGGCAACCGCATACGCTGATATTGTGGTCAACAGCATGCACAAGACAATGCCGGTGTACACTGGCGGCGCACTTTTGCATACCAATAACAGCCGTCTTTACACTCTTCTTAAGGACAGTCGAAAACTAGTCCATACCACCAGCCCTTCATACCTTGTGATGGCGTCCATGGATTACGCAAGAGCATACTACCAAAGCGAGGGCGAGAGGCTTTACAAAGAGGTGAACGAGTCGGTTGCCGCGCTAAGGCTTCCCGAAGGATATAGAGTCAAGGCGGCGGATGACCGTACGAGACTTGTGATAAGTACCGGTCAACGCGGCAAAAGTACTTATGAAGCGCTTGAACGGCAAGGAGTATATGCCGAAATGCATGACAAGGACAGCGTGGTTTTTATCGTGACACCCTTGAATAAGGACAAGCTGAACAAGGTAGTAGAAGTTTTGCGCGAGGCGCATACCTCAGTCGATTTGAACAACGCGTGCGAAAAATATCATTATTTGCTGGGAAAAAGAGCAAAACAGGATATAGGCTTGTATCCTCCCTGCATTCCTGTTATACTTAAAGGCGAATTGATTACGCAGTCCAAGCTGGACTATGTGATGGATAATATTGAAAGAGCCTACGGATTGGACGATGAATAGTGAGTTTTCGCATTTGGTTAAAGACAGTCAAGCGTACAAACAGCTTGATTATGACATTAGAAATGGCGCATTCATCCATGCGTATTTACTGATATCCGGAGACAAGCTGGCTCTCGATTTGCTAATCGAACTGCTATGCATTAGGCTGTATTGTAAAAACGGCGGATGTATGGCGTGCCCGGAGTGCTCGCGCGTCTTGAAAAAAAGCAAGCCTGATATCAAGGAGCCTAATCCGGACGGCGGTCCCGTCAAGGTTGAGGAAATCAGCGATATAGTAGCCGATACTTACTTGACAGCTTTTGAGAAGGGCAAAAAGCTGTATATTATCCGGGACATGGAAAACATAAGCGAAAAGGCGCAAAACAAGCTGCTGAAGACGCTGGAAGAGCCTTGCCCCAATGTGCACTTTATAGTTACCACCGCATCTCCGCAGGGAATATTGCCCACAGTGGTGTCGCGCTCAAAGCAGGTTGTGCTCGGAGCCTTTAAGGAGGCGGATATTTGCAGCGCGCTAAAGGCAATGGGGCAGAGCGAGGACGACGCGACCCTTATCAGCCGTTCGGCGGGCGGGTCGATAACGGCGGCGGTAAGACTAATGTCCGACCGTTCGTATTTCGACAAAATAGACGAGTTTATCGATATATTGGTTGATATCAACAGAAGCGAGGATGTAGTCAAACATATTATGAAACCGATTTTTTCGGGAGATAATTTTGCAGAAGTGCTGGACATAGCCGAACTCGTTTTTCACGATATCATGTATCTCGTCAACGGCCTGCCCGCTTTGGCTTTGGCAAGACGGAAGGAGCGAATCGACGCTATTAAGGCAAAATACAATCAAAGATGCGTGGCGGCATGCCTTAGCGAAATTGCCCGCGCGCGTCAAAAGATACGGGCGAACTGCAACAAGACAAATGTTGCGGATTCGCTGCTCGTGAGCATATTGGAGGTGCGTAGCAAATGCAAGTTATAGGAGTAAAGTTCAAAAACAATCCCAAAGTGTATTATTTTGACCCCAAACAGGACGTGTATACAGAGGGGGATTGCGTAATAGTGGACACCGCGCGCGGTCAAGAATTCGGAATAGTCGCGCACGGCGCAAAAGAAGTTGCCGACAGTCAGATTGTAGGCGAGCTCAAGCCCGTCGTCCGCAAGGCAACAAAAAGCGACGAAAGACAGATTCTCAAGCTGCAAGGCATGCGCGAGGACGCGCTCAAAACCGCCGCGGAAAAGGTGGCAAATCACAATCTGGCGCTAAAGCTTGTGGATTGTGAGTATACCTTCGATGCCAAAAAAGTTATTTTGTACTTTACGGCGGAAGGCAGAGTTGATTTTAGAGAGCTTGTAAAGGATCTGGCAGCATCCCTTCGCGCAAGAATTGAGCTAAGACAGATCTACGAAAGAGATGATATACGTATGAGAGGCGCGCTTGCAATGTGCGGACGCCCGTGTTGCTGTTCGGCTCACCTTGCCGATTTTGAAAAGGTGTCTATAAAAATGGCAAAAATACAAGGGCTATCGTTGGCGCCCAACAAAATTAGCGGCATATGCGGTAAGCTGATGTGCTGTCTGAAGTATGAGAACGATTATTACAATGAGGTAATTAAGGAAATGCCAAAGTTGGGCTCAAAGGTCATCACACCCGAGGGAGAGGGCATAGTCGAACAAAATGACCTCATTAAAAAAGTATGCGTATGCAGGATACAGAAAGATGATTTAGTAGCGTATAAAAAATTCAAATTGGAAGAAATAGTTGCCAAAGACAGATACAATCCGGCAGATATTACAGCAGACGAGGAGATTTTGGATAATTGACTTGCAAAATAAATTTTAATTATGTTATAATTAGATAGTTACAAAAACGAATAAGGAGAACTGATATGGCAAGAATAATTAGTGATGAATGTATTAAGTGCGGCGCTTGTGCCGGCACATGTCCGACAGACGCTATTTCTGAAGGCGATGCAAAATATGTGATTGATGAGGAAGCGTGCATTGATTGCGCCGCTTGCGAGTCGAGCTGCCCCGTTGGAGCAATCTCCGAGAAATAAGCATATCGAATCAATTCGCTTAGTTGCCAAGGAATAGGTCCTTGGCAGCTTTTCTATTAGGCTATGGGCGGGAGCATAATAGGCTAATAGATAGCGGACTGTGGTAAATATCAAAATAATATGGAACTTTTTTCTTTCTCAATGCAACTTAATAGTTAAGGGAGGGCATATGGAAGAGCTCACCAATGCCTATTTTAATTCAGCCTATGATCAGATGTATGGCAAGGGTGTGGCATACGTGGTCAAAAAATGCAGTAATTTGGACTATGTTGAGGATATTGTACAAGATACATTCAGCGAGTTTTATCAGTTGCTGCAAAGAAAAGGCGAAGGATACATAAAAGACCTTAATGCGCTTGTCATGAGATTGGCAAAAATCAAGGTCTACAAGTATTATTCGCTCAAAGAAAGGCTGAAAAAAATAGTGCCGCTCACCCGTATTGACCCGGACGGCAAAGAATATGATTACATTGAATCAGATACATATGAGGTGGAAGACAAAATAATAGATGCCTGTCTTATTAAAGATATTTGGTCAATAATCAGATCAATGCCGCTGAATGTCCAAAAGGTATTCGTCCTGCATTACTACTTTGACAAGACAATAAGGGAGGTCGCCTTGGAGCTAGGTCTGACGGAATCCGATGTGAAGCACAAGCTTTACAGGACTATTGAGAAAATCAGAAGCATTTATAAGGATGGTGATTGATTGTGAAAGAAAGAGATTTGTTCAAAAAGACGGTGGGGGAGAGCCTTGCCGACAAAGAAAAGATAAGGCACTCGGCAAAGAGACAGCAGCCCAAAACAAGGATGCCGGCGTCTGCCTGGAAAAGGGGACTCGCGGTCGCTGTAGTATGTCTGATAGTCGGCTTGGGAGCGCTTACCGGCATGCTTGCGGTATTTTCTCCAGTAGAGGCGTCAAACCACAATTCGGCGCATACCGTCAATAGCTACGGCGAAATCTTCAGCGTTATAGAAACTTTTAATAACAGGCTTAACAGCTTTAATGTGACTGAAATGCTGAACGGATTTTTTGCTGCAAAGTCATTTGACACCAATGCGGTTAGCTCAGAGAGTTTCAATTCGGCTGCCGGCAACGCAGCAAGCGGTTCAGCGGACAGAACATCTGAGACCAATGTGCAGACTGAGGGGATGGATGAGGGCGATCTGGTCAAAGTTAAGGGCAGGTATATCTACAAGCTCAATTCTGCAGGCTGCTCTATTATCTACGCGGGCTATGACGGCACGATGAGCCTCGCCTCGTCAATATCCACCGATAACTATGTGCCGATAGAAATGTATGTCAGCGATGACGGAAACAAGCTGGTTATGATAGGCGGAATCTACAGCTACAGCGGAAATCTGGTTACTAGAGTGGAGCCGATGTTTGATTGGTGCTACTATATAGGATACAACCGTACAAACATACAAATATACGATATATCCTCCAAGGAGTCACCCGTACTAGAGCGCGAAATAACTGTGGACGGGTCGTACAATACATCAAGACTTGATACGGAGAATAATAGACTTTATTATATAGTGAATTACAGCTTCTACTACGGCTCGGACGAAAAATATATACCCAACATCTCCGATTCGATGATTAATGACGGAGAGGACGCAAGAATCCCCGCTGAAAGCCTGTATTATTATGACGATATAGCCAACTACAATTATTTGATAATCGGTTACATTGATCTTGATGCGCCGCAACAAGAGGCTAAGCAGTCGGCCTATCTAGGGCTGAGCGGCACAATATATATGTCCGCTGACAACATTTTTGTAGCAACCTATGACTATTACACAGCATACGAAACAAACCTGTTTGGATGGATTAGAAACAGAAACAACGCAACCGTCAAGACGCGTATCGTGAGAATAGCCTTATCAGACCTCGAGCAGAAGGCATTGACTAGGGTCAACGGTACTATCAAGGACAGGTACTCGCTTGACGAGTACAACGGATACCTGCGTGTTGCCGCGACAGTCAGCTCAACAACCGTCAGCAGCTCGGTGTATGTGCTTAATTCGTCGCTTGAATTAACCAGCAAGATTGATAATATAGCTGAAGGCGAGGTAATATACGCAGTCAGGTTCAACAAGGATACGGGCTCGCTTGTGACCTTCCTTCAAATTGATCCGTATTACAGGCTGGACCTCTCTGACCCGTACAATATACAAATCTCCGAGGGGCTCAAAAAGCCCGGTGTCAGTTATTATATCCATTACATCGAGGGCACCGATTATACGATAGGTATAGGCAGGACGTCAAGCATGGACTCGGGCTGGCAGCAATGGACCGGATTGGAGATAATACTCTATTATAACGACCCCTCCGACCCGCTTGCCGACCCTGTCATTGTGACCGAACTGTTTTTGCCCGGAAACTGCTATGCTGAAGTATTGTACGAACCTAAGGCATTACTGTACGACAAAGAATTGGGAATATTAGGCTTTGCGTATGAGAGGTGGAACTACAACAGCCTTAATTATTATTACACATCCATGGAGCAGGGGTTTGCATTGTTTGGGTTCGACACAGAAGCGGCAGATGACGATAACAAATTGATATACAGAGGCACCCTGTCCAACTTAGGAGCGTCAATAGACATGAGTTACAATTACAATAATTACTACAACACCTATTGGAGCTTTATTTCAAGAGGCGTGTTTATCGGAGATTATATATACACTATCAGCGACAGGTTTATTACCTCATACAACATGGGCAGCCTTGAGCAGATAGACAAGATAGAGCTCAGATAAAACAGTAATCAGCATTATTTATCACTCCACACAAAAAGGCGGCTTTGCAGCCGCCTTTTTGTTAGTCTAATCCTCGTCATCGTGTGTAATCTTCTTTTTCTCTCTTGATTTTAGTTTGCCGAACACAAATAGCTTGAGCGCCCCAAGCGCCATTACACCTGTTGCAATCAACACCCACCAATACCATTTCATAGACCTCTCCTTTCTTGCGCTAGGCAAGTATGCGCGCAAAGCTTTATGTTGTTATCTGCAGTTTGCGGTTAAAGCTGATATAAGCTAATATTGTTATCCCGACGGTATATACCGCACCAATGATGTTATATAGCCAAAAATTCAAATTGGCGGCATTTGTGTTAAGCGAAGCCAGATTATACATTGCTTTGGCCGACCAAAAGTGAGGCAGCGGGGCGAGAATGTATTGCGTTGCACCGTCGAAAAAAGGCAATGTCATCAATATTGGCAGAAGCATAACAACACCGCCCGCTTTGATAAACACAAATGCCTCAACCTTGTTTTTTGCCGCGCTGCAGATTACCATCGCAAGCGCCGGGGTGAGAAGGCTGTTGGTAGCGGATATCGCGAGGATATGGTAGGCTTTGATTACATCGAATATGGATACGGCTGTTGTCTGTTCAAAAACTGTCAATTTGTCCCGCGCGATAAGCATCAGACCAAAAAGTATAATTAAGTTGCCGACAAAGGACAGCGCGGTGCAATATATGGATTTGAAAACCACATAGCCTTTTATAGATGCCGGAGTAACTGCTATTGAATTGAAAGTTTTTTCATCCTTGTTCTCGATAAACGAGAAGCCGAGAAGAAAGCCGCCCATCATTGAGCCTACCGTGATATTCATCAGCAGCAGTATTATGTTGGTATAGCTTGACACAAGCGGATTAACATTGCCCTTAAGTATCTCCGGTATGATAAATCCGGTGGTAAACAGCATAAAAAAGGGATATGCCATCAAAAACAGGTTCATCCTGTCCTTGATTGAGTTTTTTAGCTCGTATCTCAAAAGCGAAATGTATTTGCTCATATCAACCTCTCATTGCGTAGCCCTTGAATTTTTTGGCTATGACTAATATTATGATCACTGCGGACAGCGCGCAAAGATACAAAGCGCCGGTAAGCACCTCCCATAGCTGAGCCTGATGCGTTATCGCGCTTGTTATGAGCACCTGTGCCGAGTGAAGCGGCGAGAGCATCAAAATGTACCTGAAACTTTGGGGCAGAATATTCAATGTATACAAAATAGTGGGGATAAATAGGATAAGCATAAAGAAGGCAAAGTTGACAATCATTGATGTGAAGTCCTTGCTGGCAAATACCAAGATATAGCCCAAAGCGCAACTGCACACGGTGATTATCACGGAGTAGAGCAATATTAGCGGGTAGTTAATCTTTACCGGATGAAAAATTGTAACAGACAGTGAAATGAGCAGTACGCTGACAAGACCGATAACCGCCTGTGTGGCAAATTTCGACAGTACGAGATAAGATGTCTTTACCGGTGAAATCAGCGTTGTAATCAGGGTTCCTTCCTGCTTTTCGTAATAATACATGGCGGCGAGCAGCAGCACGCTCATCATGCACAAGTCTGACAGTATCAGCAAGGGAGCTATAACCAGCGCTTCGGCACTGTTGACCAGCGCAATAACGACAATCCACACAGCAGTAACCAATAAGCTGAAAATCAAAGCCTTATATTTAACGAGTCTTACAAAATCGCCTTTAATCAACAAAAATAGTTTTGTCATCATTTATCCTCGACAAGCTTAATGAATATGTCCTCAAGCTTAGTTTCGCCGCTATGAGCGGTCTCGATTTCGTTATCGGCAATCAGAGATAAAAAATCCTTGTTGTGTCCAAGCCCTTTCAAATCAAAGGTGCTGTCGCAAAGTTTTTCATCCTTTCTATATTCTATTTTGATATTGTTTTTGCCGTATTTTAGCTTTAAGGCGCGCGGAGAGGCAATCTCCTTGATTTCGCCGCCCGATATGAAAGCAACGCGGTCGCAAAGCTCTTCGACATCGTTCATTAGATGAGTGGTCAAAAATACCGTCCCGCCTTGTTTTCTAAAATCCGCGATTATGTTTTTTAATACCTTCGCATTGCCCGGGTCAAGACCGTTGGTCACCTCGTCGAGGAAT
>CAYTUT010000028.1:0-13740 GCA_964441295.1 uncultured Christensenellaceae bacterium
AATAGTTGGATATTTTTAGTGGTAATCGTTGTTATGTTCGGCGGAATGATGGCATTGTCGATTATCCCGCAGAAGAAAAGACAAAAGCAGTATAGTGAAATGCAGGCTCAAATCAGAGTCGGAACCAGAATAATGACCATTGGCAGACTTATCGGCAGAATCGTGAAAATCTACAGCGACAATACGCTGGAGCTGGATGTAGGCACAGAGGGCAAGCCCGTGATTATCGTCATCAACCGTGAGGCTATCGGCATCAATCTTGACGCGCAGGCCGGCACCGCTTCGACGGAGAAAAAGAGCGAAGTCAGCGAAATGCCCGCTTCGGATGCCAAAGAGGGAGATATCACTGAGGTAGGCAAGGTTATCGATAAGAATGACAACAAGGACGATTCAATCTAGTCGCATAGCGAAGCAATTATAAAAAGCCCGCAAACGCGGGCTTTTTGTTTGTACAAATATGCAGTATACAGTTGTCAATGCGCAAAGCTCAAGTCTGATTTTGCAAAAAATATGCCCGGATGGCGAAGGATTGCCTTAACGGCTTTTGGACAGTTCTATTATTATAGCATCTTACATAAAATTAGCGTGGAGGTGTTGTATGGAAAAGGGCACTGTAAAAACTGCGTTATTCGATGTTATTAAGTCTGTTGTATTCAGCTTGCTTTTCTCTATGATATTGGTTCTATTGCTTGCGCTGATTGCAAAGATTGCCTTTATTGGGGACAAGAGCGTGGTATATATCAATCAGGCAATTAAGGTTATAAGCCTTATTGCGGGAATTTTTATCGGAATGAAGGGCAGCCGCGGCGGACTGATTACCGGCGCGGTCGCGGGTTTACTTTATACCGTATTTTCCTTTTTGATTTTTGCCTTGATTAGCCGCGAATTATCCTTCGAAAAGATAAATATATTCGATTTTGTTTTGGGCATAGTTGCGGGAGGATTAAGTGGAATCCTTACGGTCAATCTAAAAAGTTTGAGAAAAAGAACTTGATTATTACGCAGTGCTTTAGTATAATTATCTAAAAGCACCTGGAGGCACATATGAAACATATCAAAGTAATAGCGAAGCCCGTAAGAAAGACCGGCGTATCCGGCTGCGGAGAATGCGCAAGCAGCTGCCAGTCTGCATGCAAGACCAGCTGTACCGTTGGGAATCAAACCTGCAAACAGGAGGAGAGAATCAATATCAAAGGCAATAAAGACGCATAGAGCCATTTTTGCCTGTGACACATTGTTTTAGTTATTGCCACGAAGGCAATAATCGCTATTTTGTATTCCACCCTTTAAGCAGCAGTCTGCACGAAGTAGACTACGCTGCTTTTCTTGTAGTTAAGGCAAGATACGAGAGCTTGGAGCAAGCCGAGCGTCAGGCATTTGAGTCGCTTTCTCGCGATACAGTCAACGAAATAAGGGCAGAAATCGAAGAAATGGAGCGCTTAGGCAACATTGGCGGCGATTCGCTTATGGGATACAAAAAGTCTGATATTGTCAAGGCGCTTTGTTTGCATATTTGCCATGACTGCAATTTAGCATGTGTTTACTGTTTTGCCAAAGAGGGCACCTATAATACAGAAAAAGATTATATGTCTGCCGAAGTGGGCAAAAAAGCCGTAGATTTTTTGATAAGCAACAGCGGCAAAAGACACACCCTCGAAATCGATTTTTTCGGCGGCGAGCCTCTCTTGAACATGCCTGTAGTAAAAGAGGTAGTGAGCTATGCTAGGGGCGAGGCAAAAAAATCGGGGAAGGAGTTTTCCTTTACCATGACTACCAACGGACTTTTGCTAAACGATGAGAACATTGATTATCTTAATCGGGAGATGCAAAACGTAGTAATAAGCATTGACGGGCGCCGCGAGGTGCACAATGCGGTTAGAAAGACAAAAAACGGCAGGGAATGCTACGATACCGTGCTTAATAACGCAAAAAAGTTTCGGGATTTGCGCGGAGACAGGAGCTATTATATACGCAGTACCTTTACCGCCGATAATTTGGACTTTGCCAAGGATGCTACGGCGCTTAGCGATAGTGGATTTGACCAGATATCAATAGAACCTGTTGTGCTTGACAATGACAGCCCATTGGCGATAAAAAGCGAGCACATACCGCAGATTTTGAAAGAATACGAGCATCTTGCCGAAGAGTACATATTGCGCAGAAAGAGCGGCAAATGGTTCAATTTTTTCCATTTTATGATTGATCTGGAATCCAGTCCGTGTATCAAAAAGCGTCTATCGGGCTGTGGCGCCGGTTGCGAGTATCTAGCCGTATCGCCGACTGGCGAAATATATCCTTGCCACCAGTTTGTCGGGCATGAGCAATATTGTATGGGCAGTGTTGTCACTGGAGATTTTGACCGCGCGGCGCAAGAGCGCTTCTCGGACATAACCGTGTACAAAAAGGATAACTGCGCCGACTGCTTTGCAAAGTATTATTGCAGCGGAGGCTGCATTGCGGCATCAATGAAATACGAGAAGGATTTGCTGACGCCGTATAAGGCTGCTTGCGAGATGATGAAAAAGAGGCTGGAGGTATCTCTTGCGGTGTACGCAATCGAAAAAAAGGACTAGCTTTTCAAGGCGCAGACGGCGTTTTACCCAAAAATTAATATTAAATTCATTGACTATTATTATATGTAAATATATAATGGTTAGGTACACTTTATAATAGGAGGCTATTTGAGTGAGTAAAACTAAGGCAATAGTGGTTATGACCATTATTAGTGTCTTAATAGTGACCGGTACGGTATTTGCATTTGTTTCGCTGGACAACGGCGAATTAGGCATTTATGACTATATCGCTTATCCTGCAACGATTTCTCTGGGATTGGATTTGAAGGGCGGTATCTATGCTGTATATGAGGCTAACTCTGAGGACACGGAGAATCTAGAATCGAGAATGCAGGGTACGGCGACAGCGCTGCAAAACCTTCTTTTTGAGAAGGGATATACTGAGGCGACAATAGCGCTGCAAAACAACAACACACGCATAAGAGTTGAAGTGCCTGACGTGGATGATCCCGAGACGGTGTTTAACCTTATCGGCAGACCCGCGACACTTGAGTTCCGCGCAGAAGGCAAGGGCGAGGCATTAACCACTGAGCCCTATGTCACGGGCAAGGATGTAGAGAAGGCGTATGTCACCCTCAATAAGGACGGCGAGTATGAAGTCGCGTTGGAGTTTAACAGCGACGGCGCTAAGAAATTTGCCGCGGCGACAGCTGAGCGTGTCGGACAAGCCTTGAATATTTGGATTAACGGTGAGTGGAAGCTCGGACCTAATGTCAAAGAGGCGATATCAACAGGTAAGGCAACAATATCCGGCGGGTACACCTACGATACGGCGAACGAACTCGCCACATCAATACAAGCGGGAGCATTCGATGTTGAGCTGATGCTCATCGAGAGCCGCACAATTACTCCTACATTGGGCGTCAATGCTATCAAGACAAGCGTTTTGGCCGGTATAATCGGACTTGCGCTGATAATCATATTTATGATTGCCACCTTCCGTTTGTTGGGTGTCGCGGCAAGTCTTGCATTGATGATATACACCACCACATACTTATTCATTTTGTCAGTATTCCCTTGGGTGCAGTTAACGCTAGCCGGTATTGCAGGCGTAATACTCAGCCTTGGTATGGCGGTCGACGCAAATATCGTTATATTTTCAAGAATCCGTGACGAGTACCGCAATGTGGGCGCGGCATTCGGCGAGGGAACGGGCGGCAGAATTATGGAAAAATCCGTGCATACGGCGATTAAGGACGGCTTCCGCAAGGGCACGCCCGCAATTATTGACGGTAACGTAACGACATTGCTCGGTTGCGCCGTAATGATGTTTATCGGCGGTTCTTCGATAAAGAGCTTTGCTATCACACTTACTATAGGTATAGTTATTTCGGTGTTTACCGCTTTGGTAATCACGAGAGTACTGCTGTATTCGATGCTTGAGCTGACCAAGAACAGACCTACCTATTACAATTTATACAGGGGAGGTGCTGTCAATGAGTAAGATGATGAATCGTATTGAGCTGATGACATCAAAGTTCAGCATTTCGGACAAATACAGACTTTGGTTTTCCATTCCGCTGGTTATTGTACTGGTCACGATAATTGCTTTCTCTGTGTATGCAGCAATTGGCGGATCGTTCAGCAAGGGAATCAATCTGGGCATAGACTTTACAGGCGGCAGTACCATTACCATAACAATGGGAGATGCTATTGCTTCCGACGAGGATTTTATAAGATATTCCCAAGCTTTCAAGGATATAATTGAAGAAATGGGCATAGAGGTAAGCGAGCCTCAAAAGACAGGTGCAGGCAGTGATGCGGCAGTATATCTGCGCTACCGTAACGAGAACGAGAATCTGCAAGAGACCAATAACGAGATTATTGACAGAGTTGTCAGCGCATTCCCCGAATTGAACCTTGTTGTTGAAGACGACATTTCGGTCGAATCCATTGGCAGCAGGACTGCAAAGACCCTTGTGAGAGATGCGATTATCGCAATTATCGTAACTTGGGCTGTAGTACTAATATACATTGTTATACGGTTTGAGCTGTGGAGCGGTATAGCCGCGGTTATCGGCTTGTTGCACGATGTGCTTATCATGGTATGCTTAACAATAATATTCCGTATACAGGTCAATACAACATTTGTTGCGGCAGTCATTACCATAGTCGCTTATTCGATTAATAACACGATTGTCGTATTCGACCGCGTGAGAGAGCATGTCAAGCTGAGTCCTCCCGATAATAAGAAGAACATTATTGGCAATATTGTGGACACCTCGGTCAAGGAGACATTTGCCCGCTCAATCGCTACGACCATAACCACAATGATTACGATAATATTGCTCAGCATAATAGGCGTGCCCGCAATAAGAGAGTTTGCGCTGCCGATTATTTTCGGTCTTATAGCAGGCACATTCTCATCATTGTTTATCGCGCCTACGATATACTCGCTCATTCGCGGCGAACTGATTAAGAAAAAATTCGCAAGCGATTACCAGCCGGCGCTTAAAGGAGCGCAGGTAGTCGAAAAGAAAAAGAATGTCTCGGTTAAGGCGAAGAAAGCTAATAAAAGTGTGAAATATAAGAGATGAAGATTAGCGCCCCCAAATAGCTTTTGGGGGCGTTATTATATGGTTTTAGTTAACGGCTTTTTAATACAAGGCAGCAGAGCTTCGGCAGAATGATGCGGTATATTATGGCGTCGGCTTATCGGGGATAAGCACGGCGCGCCGTTTCGGAGCAAATACGCGATGATATTGAAGAAAAGAACACAGCTGAATAACGAAGTGGTAGCGCTCGGCGAAAGTCTAGGCATTAGTGCCGATTTCGCGGCTTTGCTGTACTCAAGAGGAGTCAAGAGCCCTCTTGAAGCGGAGGCCTTTTTTAATCCGTCTGCGGATATGCTCCTACCACCCTCGGCGGTATTCGGGATGGAACAAGCGGTTTTTCGAATCAAAGAAGCCATAAAGAAAGAGGAAAAAATACTCGTTTTTGGAGATTACGACTGCGACGGGATATGCGCAACAGCGATACTAAAGCTCTATCTTGAGAGCGAGGGAATCACAGCGGAGCATTATATACCCTCGCGCGCTGAAGGTTACGGATTGTCAATCGAAGTCCTTGAGGAGCTTGCCGAGGAGCATCTCCCTGACCTCATAATTACAGTCGATTGCGGGATAACTGCCGTCGAGGAGGTTGCTCATTGTCATGAGACGCTCGGTATAGATATAATCGTGACTGACCATCATGAGCCTACCGAATCGCTGCCCGATTGCATTATTGTCAATCCCAAGCTAAATACAGCTTCCCCCCTTAAAGATATATGCGGCGCGGGAGTCGCATTCAAGCTTGTCGAGGGGCTTGCCGGGCGCAAAAAGGCTCTGGAGTATATTGATTTAGCCTGCCTTGCGACGATTGCGGATGTGGTGCCTTTAACGGGCGAGAACCGCCAAATAACCTTTTTGGGATTGCAAACACTCAACAGATTCGAGAGACTGGGTATAAAGCTATTGGCGCATACGCTAAAAATTGATCGCTTCACCGCAGGTGATGTTGCCTTTCGCGTTGCTCCGATGATTAATGCGCCGTCTCGCATGGGAGCGTCAAGCGATATTGTTGCCTTGCTGACATCCGGAGAATACTTTGAGGTTGAGAGTATTGTTAGAGCGTTGAGCAGTGAAAATGAAAAAAGACAGGCTTTGACTAATCAGGTGCATTCTCAGGCGCTGGAGCAGTTGAAAAGACTGAGGCACGAACAGATGAGCGTAATAATCCTAATGGATTCTAAGTGGAATGCGGGAGTGCTTGGACTGGTTGCGTCAAAGCTTGCTAGGGAATTTCAAAAGCCGGTAATACTGCTCAACTCTAAAGAAGAGTTTTGCCGCGGCTCGGCAAGAAGCCTTGAGGGAATTAATATATTCAAATGTCTAAGCGCGGCCAGCGAATTTCTTGAAGAATTCGGGGGTCACTCGGGCGCGGCGGGGCTTACTGTTAACATTGCAAGGCTCAATGCCCTTACCGAGTTTCTTGACAGCTACATTTGGCAAAATTATAAAGAGGAGCTGGGCAAGCAGGTTTTGGAATACGATATCCAAATTAGTGACAGCAAAGCAATAGATATTTCTTTCTATCGCATGATAGAGCGTTTTGAGCCGACAGGCGCGGGCAATCCTCGAATACAGTTGTTAATTGACAGCAATATTGCCAAAATTGAAAGAATAGGCAATACAAATCATGTAAAAATTAAGTTAGGACGCGAAGCAGAGGCAGTAGGTTTCAATGCGTTGTTTTTGCTTAATTCGGAGTGCGGCGCAGAATACTCGCTGATAGGTCATTGCGGCCTTAACACATACGGCAAGAGAGAATATGTGACTGTTAGCATAACCGACCATATATTAAACAGCATTGATAAGCTGATAGATAACCCCAACGCATACGGCGAATACCTCAAGACGGCGCTTAGCGGCGCGGGCAAATTCAATGCGCGGATTATCGGCAAGGATAAGTTGATTGAGGAGCTCGGCGAGGACAATACCCTTTTTGTGGCATACACAGCGGAGAGCGCAAGGGATTTACTCAAGACAGCGGGCAACATCTCAATAAGCATATCCAAGTCGATTTTAGGCAATATCAGCCTGCTTGTGTTCCCCGAAGTCGAGGATTATTCCCTATTTCGCAAGGTTGTGTTATTAGACGCGCCTTTGTCTGCCGGACACATTGCAGCTATGGAAAAGCAGTCTGAAGAAACTGAGTTTGTCTGCGTTGCAAGCTATGGTTATCGTAATATTATCTCTGAAGTTGATTTGTCTGACAATGCGATAAAATATACATATGGATTTTTGACCAACTATGCCAAAATATCCGGCGCTTGCTCAGATTATGAGCTGATGTACCAGTCCATGCAGAGATACGGATACAGATACAGCGCTTATGATTTTGTTACGCATGTCAACATATTGACAGACTGCGGCGCAGTCAGCATCTGCGGTAAGGAGATTGCTTTTGCTAGAGTGGCGCTGGACTGCAGCGCCTCAAGGATTGTCAAAACATTGCGCGGCGTAATGGGCAAAAAGTAGTATAAATACCAACACATACAGGGGCTTTTATGAAATGTTTAATACAGAGGGTTAATAGAGCAGAGGTAAAAGTTGACGGAGAGAGCAAGGCAACAATCGGCAAAGGATTGCTTGTATATGTGGGCTTTTCTGCTGACGATAGTGAGGGTAATGCCGATTATATCATTGATAGAGTGAGCAAAATAAGGATATTTGAGGACGAATGCGGCAGGCTCAACCGTTCGCTTGAAGATATCTCGGCAGAAATACTTATAGTACCTAATTTTACCCTTTATGCGGATGCATCAACAGGGAGACGCCCCTCGTTTGTTAATGCTATGGCATATGACAAAGCTGTGGAATTATTCAATTACTCTATATGCAGATACAATAAGATTGCATATGCAAATGCTCAAACAGGGATATTCGGCGCCGATATGCAGATTGAATCAGTTGCGGACGGGCCGGTAAATATTTTGATAGAGTATAACGGCGCAAAATAGTAAGGAGGCAGGCATGGAAGTAATAAAAATACATGGTGATTATCTGGACGAAAACACCTACATTTTACCTTTTTCGGGCAAATGTATTATTATTGATGCCGGCGCGAGCTGCAGACGCATGTCAAAAGCTCTCAATTTTCTTGAACTTAAATGCGCAGCAGTGCTCTTGACGCACGGACATTTTGACCATATTGCCGGCGCAAAAGCTCTTCAGGAGCAGGGAGCAAAAATATATATCCACAAGGATGCCGACCGCATGGTCAATACCAGCGGCAATCTTGCAAAGCTCATCGGTATGAACTGCGAAAGGTTCCGCGGAGATTATCTTTTTGAGCGTGATTGCATTATCGATATCGAGGGAGTGAGTGTTGAGGTTATCAATACGCCCGGACACAGCGACGGCGGGGTATGTTACCGTATTGGCGATATGCTCTTTACCGGAGATACGCTGTTTAGAGACTCATACGGCGCGACTCATTTTCAGACTGGTGACTTCGATACATTGCAAAATTCCATTATTAACAAGCTGTTTTCTATTGAAGAAGACCTCAAAATATACACCGGTCACGACACCGAAGCCCGTCCCGAGGATGTCAATATACACAACAGCATAGGCGAGCGTATGGTTATTGCCGCGCCCTGCACCACGCTTAACTACGAAAAAAACAACAATCCGATACTTTTGGATATACAGCAATGAAGCTTGCGTTCTATACCGATTACCCTCAATTTCTCAATGATTATCTGGATGTGGTCAAAGCCTTCGAACCTCATATTGTTTTTGACAAAGAGGCAGAAGACTATGTCAGAGTCGATATTCAAGCCGCGGCGCAAAGCCTCGCTGTCACAATCAGCTCTACCTTCGCCAATGTTAACCGGTACGCGTTCGATATTTCGGGAGACAGCCTGGAGATTAAGAGGCTTATCAAAAGGTATTCAAAGCGCGAATTATATTTTTATCTATCCGGTTATCTTAATATTAAACTGCCTTACGGCAGTCTTACCGGTATAAGGCCCACAAAACTGTACTATGACCTGACCGCAGAGGGACTGGATGCTGATTCGATGCTTGGCTATTTTGGAGTCAGCGAGGGCAAAGCGCAGATAATCAGGGAAATAATTGAGGCTCAAAGGGGAATATACAAGACCGAACAGGAAAAGTACGACTATTTTGTCAATATACCTTTTTGTCCTTCACGGTGCGCATATTGCAGCTTCATATCCGAGATTATTTCAAGGGTAAAAAACCGCTTAGAGGAGTATGTTGGGTGTCTGATACGGGATATCGGCGCGGTGGATATGCCTAGAGAGCTGAGACGCGCGATATACATCGGCGGCGGTACGCCGACTTCACTGCCGCACGGGATGCTCGACTCCCTGCTTAAGGCGGTGCGCAGAATCGATGAGGAATTCACCGTGGAAGCGGGCAGGCCCGACACTTTGACCGAGGACACCGTGGCAGTACTCAAAAACAACGGGGTAACAAGGGTTTCGGTCAATCCGCAGACATTTAAGCAAAGCACTCTCGCAAGGATTGGACGCGCGCACAGCGTGGACGACATTTACAGAGCGTACACATTGGTTGACAGGGCGGGTTTTTCTGTCAATATGGACTTGATCACCATGCTTCCGGACGAAACGGTTGAGGACTTTGCCGATTCGGTTGACCGCGCCGTCCAGCTTGCTCCGGACAACATCACCATACATTCATTGTCGGTAAAAAGAGGGGCGCTGTTAAATCTGGAGGGTTATCACAACAACGCTGACAGCGATAAAGCCGCCGCAATGAGTGATTATGCCTACAATGCGCTCAAAACTGCCGGCTATGTCCCGTATTACATGTACAGACAGAAAAACACTGCGGGCAGGCTGGAGAATATCGGATACACCAAGAAAGGCAAGGCATGCGTGTATAACATTGACATAATGGAGGAGACGCACGCCGTCTACGCCTCGGGGGCGGGCGCTATATCCAAAAGACTCTTCGGCGGCGAGCGCATCGAGAGGCTGGCTGAGGTGAAGGATATTAGCGGCTACATAGAGCGCATAGACGAGCTGATAGAAAGAAAAAAGATATTTTTTAATTAAAGTGCAATTATTTGCTCATACTTTGCTTAACAGCTGTGTTAATGGACTGGAATTGTCATTTGTTTGGGTAAAAATGTAAAAAGCCTTTGACAGCATACATCTAACAATGTTATTATATTTATACAGTACCTTGGGCTCGGAATATCAATTCGCTAATGTTATTCTCGGCTCAGGGCGAATATTAAATACCATGGAGGTAGTAAAATGGAAAAAAGCGAAATTATTGCGAAATATGCAAGAACAGAAAGCGACACGGGTTCTCCGGAGGTACAGGTAGCGCTGTTGACCGCAAGAATCAACAGCTTGAGCTCACATCTCCTGACTCACAACAAGGACAATCACAGCAGAAGAGGCTTGCTTAAGATGATAGGCGCAAGAAAAAAGTTACTTAATTACTTGAAAAACACGGACATCAACCGTTATAGAGAATTAATAGCGGCTCTGGGCTTGAGAAAGTAAAAATAAGTATCGAATTAGGGCGGTGGGTACAACCGCCCCTTTTCTTAAAGATTTTGACCCAGCGTCTTAGAGAAAAGGCGTATGGAAATATAATGGAGGTATAAATGGAAAGAAAGATTTACACAACAACAATCGGAGGGCGCGAGGTAACCGTAGAGGTAGGCGCCTATTGCGAGCAGGCTAACGGCTCTTGCTTAATCAGATGCGGAGACACAGCAGTACTAACCAATGTCACCATGGCCGAAACGCCTAGAGCGGGCATCGACTTTTTCCCTCTCGGAGTGGATTTTGAGGAGAAAATGTACGCAGTTGGCAAGATACCCGGCGGATTCAAAAAGAGAGAGGGCAGACCGAGCGATAAGGCTATATTGGTATCAAGGCTTATTGACAGACCTATCAGACCCCTTTTCCCCAAAGGATTCTTTAACGACGTAGCGGTTGTTGCTACCGCGATGAGCGTGGATACCAACATACCGCCCGAAGTATACGGGATGCTGGGCAGTTCGATAGCTCTCGCGATATCCGACATCCCCTTTATGGAGCCCACCGGCGCCGTAGTTGTAGGTCTGGTTGACGATCAGTATATTATCAATCCCGATGCCGAGCAGCGCGAAGTATCGAGGCTCAACCTGGCACTTTCGGGCACTAAGGATGCCATAATGATGGTTGAAGCGGGATCAAATGAAATTAGCGAAGAGGAGATGCTCAAGGCTATCCTTTTCGGACACGAGGAAATCAAGAGAATAGTTGCCTTTATCGAAAAGATTCAGGCAGACTGCGGCAAGCAGAAGAGCACCGAAATTAACTATTATTCGGTACCGGAAGACATCAAATCCGCCGTATACGGGTATGCATCTGCGAAGATGGACGCATGCCTCGAAGCTTTCGACAGAGCGGAGAGACAGCAGAGAGAAAAAGCGCTTGATAGGGAAGTTTTCGATCATTTTTCGACTATATTTGAGGGCAAAGAGAGAGAAATCGGCGACGCAATATACGCGATGAAGAAAGAAAAGGTTCGCCGTAAGATTATCGATAACGGAGTAAGACCCGACGGCAGGAAGCTTGACGAAATCAGACCTATCTGGTGCGAGGTGGGCGTATTGCCGAGAGTGCACGGAACAGGCGTATTCACACGCGGTCAGACTCAGGCATTGACGACGGCGACGCTTGGCACAATCAGCGAAGTGCAGAAGCTCGAAGGCATTGACGACGATGTGTTCAAGAGATATATGCACCATTATAATATGCCTCCTTACAGCACAGGAGAGGCGAAGCAGCTTAAGACCCCCGGAAGACGCGAGATAGGTCACGGCGCGCTTGCAGAGAGAGCGCTTGAGCCGGTACTTCCTACTGAAGAGGATTTCCCGTACGCTATCCGTACAGTTTCGGAGATACTCTCCTCCAACGGCAGCACATCTCAGGCGAGCATATGCGGCTCCACCCTTGCATTGATGGACGCAGGAGTGCCTATTAAAGCTCCCGTTGCAGGTATTGCCATGGGCTTGATTAAGGATGCAGAGAGCGGAAAAGTAGCAATTCTTTCGGATATTCAGGGACTTGAGGACTTCCTCGGGGATATGGACTTTAAGGTTGCGGGTACGGCAAATGGTATTACGGCTATTCAGATGGATATCAAGATTAAGGGTATCGACGAAAAGGTACTGCGTACCGCGCTTGAGCAGGCAAGAATAGGCAGACTGTTCATCCTCGGCAAGATGCTCGAGGCGCTTCCCGCCCCGCGTAAAGAGCTTTCACCCTACGCGCCCAAAATCATATCCTTTGATATTGACCCCGACAAGATTCGCGAGGTTATCGGCAGCGGCGGCAAAGTTATTAACAAGATTGTTGCTGATACAGGCGTCAAGATTGACATATCGGACGAGGGTAAGGTATTTATCGCAAGCTCGGATGCGTCAGGAGCAGACAAGGCCAAGAAGATAATCATGGCAATCGTTAAGGAGCCGGAGGTAGGCGAGGAGTACGAGACAGAGATAGCAAGGATTATCCCTATCGGCGCGTTCGTTGAGATTGCACCGGGCAAGGACGGCATGATTCATATATCCAAGCTCTCTAAGGAAAGAGTGGAGAAAGTGGAAGATATAGTTAAGATCGGCGACAGAGTAAAAGTCAAGGTCATCAAGATAGACGACAAAGGCAGAATCGACTTAAGGCTTATAGAAATACTGAAATAATATAAATAATTAGCAGAAAGGGCGGTACCACCGCCCTTTTTTGCGCATAAAGAATTGCATTTTGCGCCTAACGGATTGTTTTGCGGCGGTTGAGATAATTCGCCGCCGTATTAGTCATATATTCACCGCTTAGGATAGCGCTTCGCTGACTGTGAACAGATTATAGCCGTTGCTTTGATAAAAGTCGATAATCAGCGGCAGAGCGGCAACAGTTGCAGCCGTGGGATGCATAAGGATAAAATCTCCCTTAGCGGGGTTTTTGGTGGCTCTTGCCAATATCGTAGCGGAGTCTTTGTCGCGCCAGTCAATGGTATCCTTGCTCCATAGAATAACCATATACCCTTTGCTGTCGGCGGCTCTTAGGCAATCTTTTCCGTAAGCGCCTGATGGAGGCGCGAACAGAGTTATTTCTCGAGAGACAGTGCTTTCGATTATTGTCTCCGCCTTGTTCATTTCCACAAGATTAGCTTCGTAGGAAAGTTTTTTGTGATCAAGATGCATATAGCCGTGACTGCCTATTTCGTTGTTGCTTGCGGCAATCATTTTTGCGCAATTTGCATTGTTTTTGACCCAGTATCCGCCGAGAAAAAAGGTCGCCTTTGCTCCCTTACTGTCCAAAATATCCAACATTTCCTTAACTTTATCCGCGCCCTCATATACATTTATCAACAGGCACACGGAAGGACTTGAAGAAGCGGCCTTATAATAGGGAGAGGCTGCCGCTTGTGCAAAGTCCGATGAGCCGGGAAGTGTCGAAAAGGCATAGAGGAGCGCAATCATGGCAATGATTATTGCGTTGCAAAGCACGGTTATAAGTTTTTTGTTTAACTTGAAACATATAAAGCCACTCATATTACATGATATGAATGATATCGGACACATATGCAACTGCCCGCAGGTAAGAAATATGCGTCAACAATCTTTT
>CAYTUT010000029.1:0-13692 GCA_964441295.1 uncultured Christensenellaceae bacterium
CTAAGTACCCTTAATTAATAAATTTTAAGTATGAAAATCATTTTGAGTATAGTATAATGAAAATATGAGATTAAGCAATAAAAGCAGAGGTACGGCAACGGCCGTAATGCTGCTGGCGGTATTTGTAATTGCCGGCGTTGTGCTCGTTCTCGCCTCGTGCGCTCCCGTAACGCCCGCTATCAGCATCTCCATAGGAGAAGGCAACATGGTATACGCGGGAGTGACTGTCCCTCTTTCGGCGATTGTTGAAAATCTGTCGATAGAAGGAGAAGTGCTGTTTGAGGTGCTTCAGGACGGTGAATTTGCATTCATCGACTCCCAGGGCAACTTGGTTATTCGCGAAGATTCACCTACGGGAGCAGCTTTTTCCGTGCGCGTTACGGTATCGGGATACACCGCAACGCGTCTTTTTGTCGTGGAGAGGACTCCGGTAGAGAGCATCACACTAATGGATATACCTTCTCTTAATGCAGGCGATACGTATCAGCTTGAGAGCATAATTTTGCCGGTTAAGGCGCGGGAAAATCCCGTTACGTACGAGATTGTTGCAGGAGCGGAGAAGGTAAGCGTTTCAAACGGTGTACTCACTGTTTCTTCAGCCGCAGGCAGTAGCGATGATATAAGAATTGTTGCTGTCGCAGGGGGTAAGTACAGCCAACAAGTTAGCATAAATGTGCTGACAATACACGCGGAGAGCATTACACTCCCTGCAATAGGCGCCATCCACGCAGGCGAGTCGTATGCGCTGAATTATACGGTTGCTCCCAATAACGCAACGCACACTTCTGCCGAGCTTATTATTTCTGCGGGTACGCAGTTTGCACATATCGAAGGCAATAGACTCTATATCGAGGACACCGCCGAAGTCGGCAGCGTAATAAGCGTATATGCGGCAATTGGCACCCTGCATAGCAATACCATCACGGTGACCGTTGTCTCCAAGCCGGTTGAAGGAGTCTTTCTTGTAGCGAAGTATTACGAGGAAAACGAAGTTATGCTTGGCGACACACGCGAGCTGGAGGTGGCAATCGCGCCGTTTAATGCCACCGATAAGGATTGGATTATCACTATTGTATCTGGGAGCGAATACATCGACTACGATTCTGATACAAGGACTTTTACGGTTATTGATGCCGTCATCGGCGAAGAGATTATATTCAAGGCGTCTGCGGGCGGCGTAGACAGCGAGGAACTCGTCTTTGTAATTGTTAAGACGCCGGTTACCACCGTTGTCTTAAGCGTGGATGGGGGGACGGTTTCGGTCGCCCCGGGCGAAACGCGCAGCGTATTTGCGCTGGTCTATCCCGTCAATGCTACAGACAAGTATGTGGATATCTTTGTCGAAGAGGGCGAAGAATTTGTGGAGCTCTCAGAGGGAGTGCTCACTTTTTCCAATGCCCCTGAAGGTACGCATGTGGTTCTTCGCGCATATGCCGACGGTGTTGCCAGCAGTCCGTTGCTATTCACAATTGTACCGGTGCCGGTATCCAGTGTCGCAATATCGACAACAGACAAAATTATTGAGCTTAAGGGCGGGGATGTGGTGGTATTCGCAGCGGCAGTGCTGCCTGCCAACGCAACATACAAGCAGGTTACTTATTCGATATTATCGGGCGCGCAGTACGGCAGCCTTACCTCTAACGGTGTTTTCAGCGTCTCGCCCGAGGCAATGAGGGGAACGGTGATTGTACAAGCGGTTTCGGCGGACGGCGTAGAGAGCAACACCATCACGATAGAAATACTCGGCACATATTACATATACACCCCCCACAGCTGGGCGGATATAGACAACAAACCCAACAAATTCAATGGCTATAATGCGTTGTGGCTGGACTTGAGAGCAATGCCTCTTAATGCGGACGGGGCGACCCTGATAATATCCGCAGATGTTAGAAATCTTGTAATTGAGGGCGCGTATTCGGGCACAACAGCGACCTGCATAAGCAATTTGAAGCTCTACTTCCTCTCAAATAGCTCGGCATATGTCACTTTGCGCAATTTCGGCGTCGCGATTACAGAGCGTTTTGGCGGGGTCGTTATTGATTTTAGCACACAAGCTGTTATCACCCTCGATATTGATGGAAGTTGCTATATTGAGGCGGGGACCCCGTATTCGCCTTATGCGGAGGGATTTACGGTGGACGGGGAGTGGACGACAGCGTCCACTAACTATATTAGAATGCACGGTATGGACGGGTACGGAGGCTTTGACGGCGGCACTGCAATCAACGCGCTTAGTATTACCGTGGTGGGCAGCGGCAGTCTTACGCTCAAAGCCGGCAGCGGCAGTTCGGGCACCAACGGGGGCCGCGGCGCGGATGTCCCGTCAGGAATAAGCGCTCAAATGGCAGGCAAAGGCGGTCGAGGCGGGTACGGAGGCAATTCGGGATACGCGATATTTGCCAACAGCATTACCATCAATATGACGGGTACGATTTTTGCATATGGCGGCGATGCGGGCAAGGGCGGCGCGGGCGGCGCAGGCGGAGTTGGACCTTCCAGCGCATATAACGGCGCGGACGGCGCAAATGGCGCGGATGGTCAGGCATTTTCTCCGATATACGCTTACACTGGATTTGTGTTAATAGACGGTACGCTCAATAATATTTACACAGGCAGAGTTATTGACAACGCTGAAAAACGCGCGGACAGTTATGCGGATTTTGCGCGAAAACTTGAGAAGCAATATAATGTGGACATTCATTACGGCACTGATTTTTGGAATCCGTACGCGCCCACGCTGCTATCGTGGCGCAACAAATATAAGATGGCTCAGCAAAACAGCCCGGCGGAGATAATGCGGCTTATGCACGGCCTTGAAGGCGCTTTCACAATGTTTCCGCATAATATCTTTATCGAACTCGCTATAGTCAATCAAGAGGTCAACATCTATTTGGTCAATACCATAACCAACAGCTCCGGAGGAGTGGTGTACGGACTGACCAACAATGCCAACACTATGTGGCTTGCGACATTTGACACAAGGCTGAGAGACACATTCTACAGCACATACTACAACATTATGGTGCACGAAATGCTGCATCTGTTGACCTTCAGCATGGGCAGTACCAGCTCCAATCCAATGAAAACCGGATTGCCGTCTTATAACCTCGGCCATTCGTATGTTACCAACGCTAGCGGCGTGTATGACCCGCAAAACGGCTATAATGCAGATAACAGCGCTTTTTTAACGAGGTACTCCAAGACAGACTTTAACGAAGATATAAGCGACAATCTGTCTTTGATATGTATGCTTGTATACAAGGCTGATTATCTTGACACGGGCAAGGCTATCAATCTAAAATGCAAATACATCGCCAACACATATCGCAACTATTACAGATCATATGCTTACTATATTCCCGCCTCGTGGGAACGATTTATTTGGGAGTATTAGCAATAAGGAACAACATGAACTACGACATGATTAAATGGAAAAGCATTGAAGACCTTGCAAAAAAGGACATAGCAACACTTGTATTCAACAGCGAGCTGAATTTTAATATGCAGGTGCACAACATTGCCGACAGTGTCTGCTCCAACAAGTCAATCAAGCTTGTTTTGGTGGCGGGTCCGTCTGCTTCGGGCAAAACAACATTTTCAAATTTGCTTGCCGAGCGCCTTATGTTTAAGGGAATCAATGTGCAGAGAATATCTTTGGACGATTTCTTCTACAACAGAGAGGATATAGAGTTTTTGCCGAGCGGCTTAAGGGATTATGACTCACTCAAGGCGCTTGATATGAACACGCTGAGAGCTGTGCTGCACGGCATACTTGCCGGCGAGGCCGTAGAGATTCCCCAGTTCGATTTTACTATCGGTAGAAGGTGCAAAGAAACCAGCATAATGTATGTACAATCGGATGACGTGGTGATTATCGAGGGAATTCACGCGCTCAATCCCGTATTATTCGACAATCTCACCGTTAATGGTCATGTGCTAAGAATTTCCATTGCTCCGAGAAGGGAGTTTTGCATGCCCGGCAACAAAAAAATATCGCCCAACGATTTGCGGCTGCTCAGACGCATGATAAGGGATTACTATACCAGAGGGCACGACGTGGAGGACACGGCAAGACAATGGAAAGAAGTGCTCCTCGCCGAACAGAAATATGTGCTCCCTTTTATGGAAAACGCGCATTTTTTGGTAGACAGCGTGTATGATTACGAGCTGTTTGTCTACAAGCATTGTTTTTATGAGAAGCTGGCAAAAAACGAGGTGGCGGCCATATCCGAATTGAGAGAGGCGCTGGGCGCAGTCGCGGATATCAGCGTTCCGTCAATACCTTCTTCTTCTTTGATAAACGAGTTTGTGTTTTACGGGTGATTCCCGAAGGTATATTGGGGGTTAGATATTTGTTCCACAGATAATCTTTTTTTACATAGCGGTATGGATTATACTTCATGCCCGTGCTCCTCGTTAAGGGAATATTCTATATCGTTGACTACAAGCTGCGCAAGCTCGGCGCTATTGCACTCCGCCATTATCCGTATCACCGGCTCTGTCCCCGAAAGACGCAGTAATACTCTACCCTGATCTTTTAGATATTTTCGCCAGCATTCGGCGTTTTCCAAAGCTTTTAAGGGGATGGATTTTTCTCTTATGGTAACATTTTTTGATATTTGGGGCAAAAGAGGCACATTGCATAGATTGCTGAGGGAGCCCTTTTGTTTGACAAGCTTTGCTAAGCGCAGGGCGGCTAAGATTCCGTCGCCTGTGCCCGTATCTGCAAATATTATGTGTCCGGACTGCTCTCCGCCCAAATAATAACCGCACCGTTTCATTTCCTCGCACACATTGTGGTCGCCGACTGCAACGCGGATTAGTCTTATGCCCGAGAGGCCGAGCGTTCTCTCGATTGCGCTGTTGGTCATTATTGTTGCGACTACCGTCTTCATTGGCAGGGCATCTCTTTCCGCAAGGTCCCGCGCAAGTGCGAACAGTATTTTGTCTCCGTCAAACAGATTGCCCTTTTCATCTACCGCTATCAAGCGGTCGGCGTCTCCGTCAAAGGCGAAGCCCATATCGGCTTTTTTATTGACTACGATATTTTGCAGTTCTTGAGGATGAAGCGCCCCGCAACGGTAGTTGATTAATTCGCCGTCCGCGCTATCATTGATTGAGTGCACGACTGCTCCGGCCTGGGTGAAAAACCTCTTCGCAATCCCGTTAGCCGCGCCGTTAGCTATATCCAGTACAATATTGAGGCCCTTAAGATTGAATCCGGACAGGGCTATCGCTTCGGCATAGCATTCGGCTAAGCTGTAGTCTACAACGAGGGAGCACTCCCTGCGGACGCTCCGTACCTTGTCCATCAAGCGTTCTATCTGCTCTTCTGTCGCCTTAGTAAGTTTGTTTCCATGGGGTCCAAAAAGCTTGATTCCGTTATAATGCGAGGGATTATGCGATGCCGAAATAACCGCGCCGAAAGCTGCGCCGCGCATCTTTACCGCTGCCGCTACGGCAGGTGTAGGCAGTATTCCACCGTATATTACCGCGCCGCCCGCCGCGCCTATTCCCGCGGAAAAAGCTTCTGAGAGCCACTCTCCGCTTTCGCGGGTATCTCTTGCGAGCACGACCGAACCGCCTTGGCAAAGCTCGCCGAGAGCGTATCCGCAACGAAAGGCGACATCTTCGTTAAGCTCAATTCCCGCCACACCTCTTATGCCGTCTGTTCCAAAATATTTCATTCTATATAATATGCTCGGCGCGGACTTGTTGCAACTATCAGCAGCGGACAGGGAGTATGCAGTCTATTTTGCGGCAAAGAGGGCTTTTGACCAGTCAAGGGGCAACAAAAGAATAAGAAAAGCGGCGCCGCAGTTTTTTTTAATTATGCTATCAAGACTAATCTCAACGCTTCGACGCCATTCCTATAAGGTCAGTACAGCCGCAAACAACGAATATAAAGCCCGCTGGGTCAATCTCTGCAGAGAGCAGTATTTAATGGGGTTCAAAATTGTTGACGGAAGAATAATAATCCGTTATAATGTTAAAATCTATGAATGTAGGCAAAATGTTTAATTGATATTATTAAGAGAGGATATAGATTATGGCAATGAAGAGAACTTATCAACCCAACAAAAGACACCGCAGCAAAGTACACGGCTTTAGAGCAAGAATGGCTACAGCCGGCGGCAAGAATGTTTTGGCAAGAAGACGCGCCAAGGGCAGAAAGGTGCTTTCTGCGTAATAATGCAAAAAATTTATCGCCTTACCAATTCTAGAAGCTTCGATGTTATTTATAAAAGAGGCAAAGGCATAAGCGAAGAAAGTATGGCTCTCGTAACTTTGGCAAGCAAGTATCCTAGCATCAAAGTGGGGTTTGTCGTAGGTAAGAAGGTAGGCAAAAGCGTAGTGCGCAATAAGGTAAAAAGGAAAATGAGGGAGGCGTTTAGACAGCTTATCCCCAAAGTGTCGACAGGGTATTCTTATATTTTAATCGCAAAGGCATCCGCGGCGGCGTTAGATTATCGCGGTATTTCGTCGACTATCGAAAAACTGCTTATTGCAGCGGACAGATTGAAGCAATGAATGTTATCGCCAAGAGTTTACTATCTTTTTACAAAAAGTATATTTCCTCGGCGCTTCCGTCCGCCTGTATTTATACTCCCACTTGTTCTTCCTATACCTATCAGGCGATAAACAAATACGGGGCATTAATCGGCAGCATTATGGGGTTTTTCAGGATACTGCGCTGCAATCCCTTTGCGAAGGGCGGTTTTGACCCCGTCCGTGAAAATTATAGAGGAAAAGCAAAATGGTTAATTTAATAGAATTTATACTCGGCGGTGCGCCGCAGCTTACCAACTGGATTGGCAAGATAATATATTGGATGTACGAAGGTATAGGCAATTTTGGATGGACTGTAGTTGTGTTCACCATTGCCCTGAAGCTGCTGCTTTCCCCCTTGGATTTTTGGCAAAAGGCTGTCACGCGCAAGAATAATAAGGCGCTGAAGCGTATGAAACCCGAGCTGGAAAAGCTCAAGAAAAACTTTGGCGGCAATCCTCAGGTAATGCAGCAGAAGCAAATGGAGCTTTACAAGAAAGAAGGGTATTCCATGCTTGGCAGCTGTCTTCCCACACTCCTCACGCTTGCTATCTTTTTCGTAGTGTTTAGTGGTTTTAACGCGGCGGTTAGATATGAAAATCAGGTGCTTCTTCACAACCTTGCAGAGACATACCGTGTAGAGATAATCGATGCAAATATTGAGGATATCGACCAGATGGACACAATAATGCTCAATGCATATAACGAGGGCAAGGGCAATCAGAAGTGGTTGTGGGTGGAGAATGTGTTTATGCCCGATTCGTGGGCGGATGTCGTACCGTCGCTTGACACATATGTCGGCACCGGACTTGGCAAGCTTAATTCAAAGCTTCCGGACAACGCCAATTTTGTTGTGCCCAGCAAATATCAAGGCTCGGTGTATAACGCTTTGCTTGAGCCGGCGATGAGAGTATACAACAAAACAAAATTTTTTGACCTCAAGCATTGGAACGGCTATTTAATACTGCCATTGCTTTCGGTTATTTTGAGCCTTGTATCCAACAAGCTGATGAAGGGCAGTCAGCCCGAACAGCCGCCACAATACGACAAGGACGGCAAGGAAGTCAATACAGCCAATACAATGAAATACATGACGCTGATGATGCCTGTCATGATAGGTGTTTTTGCAGTGTTTTACAGCGCGGCATTCTCAATATATATGTTTACCAACTCTTTGATAACCGTACTATTCAACCTCGGTTATAATGTAGTCACAGGTAAAATTGACAAAAAAGAGGAAGAAATGCTGCTGCGCAATACATTTAAGAGGTAATTTTATGGCAACAATAATCAAAGAAGCAAAGTCCGTAGAGGAAGCCATTGCGCTCGGCTTGACCCAGCTTGGTCTGACCGAAAACGATGTGGAAATCGAAGTTGTTCAAAAGGGAGGACTCTTAAAGTCCGCCGTTGTCAAGCTGACTACGAAGTACACCCTTAGCGACAGGATATACGACTACATCGCCGGACTTCTCGAAAGAATGGGCATAGACTGCACCGTTGATATCGGCGAGACCGAGGAGGGCTACGAAGTAGAGCTTTCGGGCAAGGACAGCGCGCTTGCAATCGGCTATAGAGGAGAGGTGCTGGACGCATTGCAATACCTTATATTGATTGAAGTCAACAAAGACCACGAGGATTTTATCCGTGTTGTGGTGGATGCCGAGGGCTACAGGGCAAAAAGAGTAAGGACCTTGAACGATCTCGCAACAAGGCTTGCGGAGAAGGCTTTGAGGACGGGGCGTCCGGTGGAGCTTGAGCCCATGAATATCTACGAGAGAAAGACAGTGCACGAGGCGCTTTCAAAAAACACGCAGATTGAGACTTTCAGCACGGGCACTGAGCCCAACCGTTTTATAACAATACGGCCCAAACAGCAGGATAAGAGCTACGGCACCAACAATTCTTTCCGCAAAAACGGTATTAAGACAAGAAGTTTTGGCGCGAAGCAGCGAAAATTTTAGCTAGCAACAGTTTAATTACAAGGATAGGTGCGCTATGGATACGATTGCAGGAATATCCACACCTATTGGTAGTGGAGCGATAAGCATAGTCAGACTCAGCGGAGAACAGGCGAAGGTAATTGCGCTCCGCTTTTTTTCGTCCAGAGCCTTTGCCGGGGGAGAGATTATTGCCGGGCGGATGTACCTGGGCGAGTTCAAGGGACATAGCTTTGCCGAAAAATGTATGATGGTGTATTTTAAGGCGCCTCAATCGTATACGGGTGAGGATATTGTAGAGCTGCAGCTGCACGGCGGAGTGAGGCTCACCAACAATGTGCTCAAAGAACTTCTTGAGGGCGGCGCGCGGAGAGCGACCGCCGGAGAGTTTTCAAGGCGCGCGTTTTTTAATGGTAAGATGACGCTTGCCGAGGCTGAGGGAGTGCTCGGTCTGATTAACGCGGAGAGCGAGGCAGAGCTTAACGCCGGTTACCGTATGATGGAGGGAGCAATAGGAAAAAAGCTTCGGCCGCTTGCCGCAAGACTGCTTGATGTAATTACCACTATAACCGCCTCTTTGGACTACCCCGACGAGATGGCTGAAGAGGTTAACGCTACGGTCGGACAAATAGTAGAAATAAAGAGTGATTTGGAGGCTTTTTACGCAACTGCAAGAGTCGGACGCTTTATAAAAAACGGCATTAATGTTGCAATAATGGGTCGCCCCAATGTAGGCAAGTCCTCCCTGCTCAACGCGCTGATAGGAGAGGAAAGGGCTATCGTTACCGATATTGCAGGCACTACAAGGGATATTATATCCGAAAGCCTGATTTATGACGGAATCAAAATCAATCTGCTCGATACCGCGGGTATCCGCGAATCGTCCGACCGTATAGAGAGTATCGGTATCGAAAGAGCATACAACGCGGCGCGCGATGCGGATGTCATTGTCTATGTGGCAGATATCACAGAGGGCTTTACGGAAGAGGATGCCGCCTTTAAGGACATGTTTCTTTCAAAACAATTTATTTTGGTGTATAACAAGTCAGATTTGGGGGAGAGGACGGACTCGAAAGATGACGGACTGATAATATCGGCGATAACAGGCGAGGGCATAGACACTTTGCTGAAGACAATTAGCGCCATCGCGGCAGAACGGCGTCTATACGGCGACACGCTGACCGAAGAAAGGCATATTGACGCGATGCGGCGCGCGCTTGAGCGGCTCAACTCGGCTATTGATAGCTTCTCTACTGAAGCGCAGGATTGTATTTTGGTTGATTTGAACGCTTGCTACCAAGCGTTGCTCGAGATAGACGGAGGCACAGCGACAGAGGAGATAATTGACAATGTTTTCTCAAGGTTTTGTGTGGGAAAATGAGCGAGAATCGCTATGACGCAATAGTAATAGGCGCCGGTCATGCAGGCGCAGAAAGCGCATTGGCGCTTGCAAGACTGGGCAAGAACACTCTTATCGCAGCTACCGAGATAGGCACCGTAGCCTATATGGCATGCAATCCCAATATTGGGGGCACTGCCAAGGGGCATTTGGTGCGCGAAATAGACGCATTGGGCGGCGAAATGGGGATCAATGCCGACAAAAGTCTGCTCCAGATTAAGATGCTCAACTCGACAAAGGGCGCCGCTGTGCAAAGCTTGAGAGGTCAGACCGACAAGGAAGTCTATCACAGAGAAATGCTAAAAACCATCAAAGGGCAAGAGCGCCTTACGCTAATCGAGGGCGAAGCTGAGCAACTGATTGTGGACAACGGGGCAATACGCGGCGTGGTGATATCCGGTGCTGCTTACTATGCAAGCGCCGTTGTCATTGCCTCGGGCGTATATCTCAAGGCAAAGATAATTACGGGAGAGGAGATTAGCGAATCCGGACCGTCGGGCTTTAAGCGCGCCGAAAAATTATCCGAGAGTCTAATCAGCAACGGTATTGAGCTGAGGAGATTCAAGACGGGGACTCCTGCAAGAATCAGAGCGGAAAGCATTGATTATTCGGTTATGGAGAGAGAAGACGGGGACAGCGATATTTACTGTTTCTCCTTTTTGACCGACAAAAAACTCACCGAACAGGTGCCTTGTTATCTCACTTACACCAACGAAAAAACTCACAAAATCATAAGGGATAATATACACCGCGCGCCCTTATACAACGGCGGTATCGAGGGGACGGGACCGCGTTATTGTCCCTCAATAGAGGACAAGATTATGCGGTTTTATGACAAAGAAAGGCACCAAATCTTTATCGAGCCGGAGAGCGCGGGCAGCGACCTTATGTACATTCAGGGGATGTCATCTTCCCTGCCTAAGGATGTGCAGCTTGCAATGTACAGAAGCATTAAGGGTCTCGAGCGCGCCGAAATTGTCAAATGGGCTTACGCAATAGAGTACGATGCGCTGGACCCGGTCTGCCTTAATCCCAGTTTGGAATTCAAAAGCATCAGAGGGCTGTTCGCCGCGGGTCAGCTCAACGGCAGCAGCGGCTATGAAGAGGCGGCGGCGCAGGGCTTGATGGCGGGCATTAACGCAAGCTTGTATTTGGACAGGAAAGAGCCCTTTGTGCTCAAGAGGCACCAAGCGTATATCGGAGTGCTGATTGATGACCTTGTTACCAAAGGCACAAATGAGCCCTACCGCATGATGACGGCGCGTGCAGAGTACAGGCTCTCTCTCCGACAGGACAATGCCGATATAAGACTGACGCCTCTTGGCAGGGAGATAGGGCTGGTCAATGATTACAGGTATAGCAGATTTTTAGCACGGATGGAAGAGCGCAAAAAGGCGCTTGCCGCTTTCAATAGAGTTTTGTCCACCGAGGTTGCTTCGCCTATTGTAGAAAGGCAGGGAGAGCCGCCCGTAAAGGCGGGAATCAGAATTGCCGACCTAATAAAGCGCGCAAAGGTGACGCACAAGGACATAGAAAATCTACCCGAGCTTGACGGATTGGATAAGGGAGTGATTAGGGATACTGCGGTAGATGTGAAGTATCAGGGGTATTTGGCCAAAGAAGAGGCGATGCGGCGCGATGCAGAGCAGCTTGAGAGCAGAGCTCTTCCCGCGGACATTGATTATCTTGCAATGGACAATTTGAGACTCGAGGCAAGGCAAAAGCTGTCTAAGATAATGCCTAAGACTTTGGGTCAGGCAAGCAGAATAAGCGGTGTATCCCCTGCGGATATCAATGTGCTGATTATCTATCTCATAAAAAACAAGGAAAATAAGGTATGGAAAGATTGAAGAGGTATCTCGATTTGCTCAGTCCGGAGGAGGCGCAAAAGGCATTAACGGAGTTTTGGGTATATTACAAGGAGCTGATTGAATGGAATGCAAAATTCAATCTTACCGCAATAACCGAAAAAGAGGATGTCATTGTGAAGCACTTTGCGGACAGCCTGGAGGGCGCAAAGTACTTTTCGGGGAAGGTGTGCGATGTGGGCAGCGGCGCAGGTTTTCCCTCAATACCTGTTGCGATTATCAATCCGAAGCTTGAGTTTGTACTGCTTGACAGTGTCAACAAAAAAGTGGGATTTCTTAATCACATTTCGCAAGTGTTATCTGTCAAAGCTAAGGCGCTGCACATAAGAGCGGAGGATGCCTCGCTTAAATACAGAGAATATTTTGATACGGTGACGGCAAGGGCCGTCGCGCCCATGAGGACGCTTGCCGAATACATGTTGCCCTTACTCAAGGTGGGAGGCAGGGCGGTTGTCTACAAGGGAAGCGAGGCGGACGAGGAGATTAACGAATCGCGCACGGCGATTGCAATACTTGGCGGAGATATTGAGAAAATAATCAAATATAATCTTTTGGACACTGACAACAAAAGGTCCTTAATAATTATCAAAAAAGTCAGGCATACCCCCAAAGAATATCCTCGTACGGGCAATAAGCCCCGTATTGATCCTCTGTAGAACATAGTAGTCAAAAGCACAACCATTGTCACCAGCGGTCATAGATTAAAAAACCTACCCGCCTCGAGATACAAGGCGGGTAGGTTTTTCTTTAGCTATCAGTACGCGCAAAAAATGTTATTTACGCTCGCTTAGATTGCGGCTGAACACATTGCGGTTCATTTTGGCGGTCTTTTTCGCCCACAGCTTGGGCAGAGACAGTTCGCCGTTTTTTATCGAATTGATTATGTCCGAATAGCCGTCGATAAAATCCTCTTCCTGCTTGGCTGTTTTCTTCGCGAATGCCTCGTAATCCTCCATTGAAGCGTTATTAAGGCGCAGCCTTTTTTCCTCTTGCAGCCACTGACTCTGCAGCGACAGAAGCCTTATGCGGTATTTTGTCTCGTTGACATGACCGCCGTATATTCCTCTCAAAAGATACTCGCGCTTGAGCCAGTATTCCAGCGATTCGTTCTCGTCTGCCTTGAGAGGTCCGCTCAAATGACCGAAATATACCGGCTTGTACAGCGAAAGGCAAGGCGTGGAACACCCCGTGACCCATACGGTAGGGTTTTCCTGCTTGAGATTGACTATCATGCTCCCCGTGGTATGGTCGCCTATTGCCGATTGGTGCATGCAAATGCTGCCCACGCTGCCCTTTGTGTAGAGATTTTTTTCCGAAACATGATTTTGCAAGGTGAACATCATGGAAAAAACATCGGTTTTAATCCATTGCTCAAGCAATTTTTCGCCCGCCTGCTGGCGGTCCAGCGATTTGGAAAAATATGTAAAAAGAGTATCGGAATAGGTCTTTGCAAAGGGCAAAGCGCTATTTTCGTTGGTCTTGAAATAATCGCCGTTAAGTGACAGGCGGTTGCTGATATTGCCTTGCTTGTCTATCTTGCGGGAAGCATATTTATTGCCTGCGGTCTCTAAGATATACGCGCTCTTATCGTCAGCAATCAAAAAGGAGTTGTCGTAATAAAAACTCTTGTCAAAACCGCAGTTGCCGCCTTGCGAGTGCTTTTCGAGCAAAGCGATGATTGTATCCAAGCACTCCGACGCAGTCTTGCCCCTTTCTAGCGCAAGACGCACAAAATCCATGCCGATTAGCGCGGGGGTTGAGCTTTTTTTCTTCGTAAAAACCGCTTCGTTGCCTATCGCGACATTGTGCTCGTTAATACCCATTTCGGCGCCCCAGCACCAGCTGGGCTTGACCAAAATACACGCATTGGTATTTTTTACCTGCGGTATGCTGATATATGTACATTCCACCTCCGGCGTATTATGCTCCGCAGCAG
>CAYTUT010000030.1:0-13638 GCA_964441295.1 uncultured Christensenellaceae bacterium
ATGTTTTCATCAAATGTATATGATATTACAAATGAACTGTATAAAGAATGTAGAGCAAATAACTATACATTCTCGAATGTTATATTTTCTATCAAAAATAAATTGATAAAATGTATTATTTATAATGAAAAGACAAGATCAGTAAATTATTACAAAAATAAAAAATTTCCTAAATCGTTAGACTCAGTTAAATATATAGAAGATGAACTGCTATTATATTTTGTAAAGAAGAAATAAAAAAGCCGATAATATTAACTGCTTGTCAAGTAGAACATCATTTTATGTTAGTATATTAAGTATAACTTTTGCGGTCAAAATTAAGGAGAAATTGTAATGAAAAAAGTTGATATCAAAACTATTACGGCGATAACGGCAACATATCCTCCAAAGCGAGTTATGCTTATACTACGGTAACTACACCGTCAGGCACAAGTACTACAATAAGTTACAGCTACAGCACGGGAGCATGGCGAGATCTTTTGACAAATTATAACGGGCAAACAATCAGCTACAATTCATACGGTCAGCCTACTACCTACAGAGGATATTCAGCAGATTGGACGGGTAGTTCCCTTACTTCCCTACAAAAACCGGTAACCAGTCCTATTATGTGTATGACTCCAACGGCTTACGCATTAGTAAGACTTATAACGGGACAGAGACCACTTATTACAGAGACAATGGCAACCTGATACGTGAGATACGCTCCGGCATTGATATCTGGTATGTATACGACGACCAAGGTAATATAATAGGTATTGACTATAACGGTGTAAGGTATTATTATTTAACTGATGCACTAAGTAATGTAATTAAGCTAATCAATACTGCAGGTACCGTTGTTGTTACGTATAATTACAACAGCTGGGGCAAAATCCTCTCGACCTCGGGCAGCCTTGCGTCCACAGTGGGGGCAAACAACCCCTTCCGCTACCGCAGCTACTACTACGACATAGATGTCGGGACGTACTACCTTATCTCCCGCTACTACGACCCCGACACCGGCCGCTTCATCAGCCCCGACAATCCAGAAGTGGTATTACAGGCAAGTAGTGAACATGGCATTGGAAATTTATATGCTTATTGTTTTAACGATCCGGTTAATGCCACTGACCCCGACGGCAATATGCCGAATTGGCTTAAATGGACATTGGGAGTAACTATTATTGTTGCGGCTGTAGCCTTATCTGTTGCTACGGCAGGACTTGCAGCACCTATAGCTGCAGGTGTCGGTGGAGGCTTATGCGGGGCAATTGTCGGTGGAGCTGTTGCGGGAGCTATTGGCGGAGCTGTTGCAGGTTTCGGAATAAGTGTAGGAATTCAAGGTGTTTCAAAAGACTTTGAAAACATTGATTGGAATAAAGTCGGAAAGGATACTGCTATTGGAGCAATTTCTGGAGCCGTAACGGGCGGAGCGTTCGGAGCTTTAAAATATGTAACACAAGGCGGAAAGATAGTTGCTAACGGCATATCTGGATTAAAAAATGCTCAAGCAAACTTTGATAAAGCTGCTTTAACTTTGAAAAATACACAAATAGCTTGCAAGGGCGGGGTAATGGCTACTTCGCGTATTGTTGCTCAACGTGGCTATGACGTAGCAAGTGCCGGACTTGGATTTGCGAAATCTACCTATAATATTGCGCTATTTTCATACAAAGCAATAGAATACGGTTCAAAATTGGGCTCAAATATGCTATGTAAATATTTAATAAATGGGGGGTATTAATGGAAAGTCTAGAAATTAAAAAAGTAATTTTTTATCCAACAAAAATTGTGTTTTTAAGGAAAAAAGAAAACATTACTGTTAACGTTTCTGATATTGATTGGATTAGTTATAAAAAGCCAACCTTCATAAATTATTTGCTCACATTTTTTTCTGGAACTTATCCGAACCGTTTAGAGATTTACTTGAACAAAAAAATTAGCAAAACAAAATTATATCTTGTGAGGATCAAATATAAAGATGTTCTTAAACTTCAAGGATTTTTTCAAAAAGAGATTAATACCAAGTTAATTTAGCTTACAAAACGTATTCTTATATAAGAAAGGCTAACGAACCGATTTGTGCGTACTATACCCTAGAAAGTGATTATAACTCGTATACACCGATTTTTAATTTTTCAGGTGAAAATATTAGCAGCATATCTTTTAACAGCACGGTAAAAGTCAATTACTATTACAGTAACGGACTTCTTACACGCGAGAACAATAAGCTTATAGTAAACAGTACTGTTCCTAACGGCGTTACAATCATCTATAACAGAGACAGCAACGGCATCCTAATCAACAAAACACTATACCATTATACAAACGGGACAACTGCAGTCTCCGAAGCTAATAAAGTAACCACTATGTCGGGGCAATTCGATGCGCATGTGTTCACTTACGCGTACCAATATAGTAACGATTCCAACACTACATTGAACAGTATGACGCTTAGCGACGGGTATACCTACAAATATAACTACGATGTACTAAAAAGGGTATCCTCGGAGCAGATAAAAAACGGCTCCACCGTAGTATTGTCAGAGACGTACACCTATAGAACTGGCAGAACCGATGTCGATGGCATAACCGGCAGAACCACCTATGTGTATTCGAAGACGGTGCTTGATCACTACTATACCTACACATACGATTATCTCGGCAGAATAACTTATTTAACTGACCAGACGATAAGTACTGATACCACTGTTCATTGCAGGTATTATTACAATACTCTAAGCTAATACGAGAGAGGCACAAAGTCTATGCCTATAGCGGACGCATGGCTACAAACTCTTCGTATTCGACAATTAGGAGGTAAAATGGAAGTTAATGTAAAACCATTAAATAAAGGAGAGGTATACTGTTGTTCATTAAAAAGTGCAAAAAAACTTTTTAAAAACACATCAGTATATTAAAGGAATCAATGAATAAATCCGCACGCGTATTTATTCATTGATTCCTTAATCACCGTATCCTCGCTCCGCAAGCTTTCCTCACCGCTTTGGCTATCGGCTTGCCACCGGCAACCCGACTTAGCGCGCCGCGCCCATCTTCTCCGCCATCAAGACAGTGTTAAACCGCATTGAGGAGATGCATAGGTCAATGCTGTTTTTTGTTTTCAATAGGTTTTGGCATAAGAGTTTGCAGTGCATTGCAGTTATATTGCTTGTGATATATAATTATTATGGTGTTTTTAGTCAAGAATCCTATTGATTTACGATGTATAATAAGGAGGTGCAATTGCCTAGCGAAGAGGCGCATGCCGCCGTTGAAAAAATGCAAAGATTCATTGCGACGAATCTCGACAAAAGAATCACGCTTGCGGAGCTCGCAAGAGCGGGAAACTATTCTCAATCTCATGCCGCGCGGGTCTTTAAGGTGTTGACCGGCAAAAATCCTTTTGATTATATTCGTTCGCTAAGGATGACAGAGGCTGCTCGGCGGCTAAGGGATGGCAGTCAAAAAATTATAGACATCGCGCTGGACTTTGTGTTCGATACCCACGAGGGATTCACGCGGAGCTTTACGAAAGAATTCGGAATCAATCCCAGAGCCTACAAGAAGAACCCGGTGCCGCTTCAGTACTTTATTCCATGGAGTGTACTGAGTAGATACCATTATTATAATAAAGGAGACAGGATTATGGAAAGAGAAGTCAAGGAAAAAACAGATAACAAGACAAGAACGGTATTTGTACAGGTAATCGAGCGCCCGAAGCGCCTCGCTATAATCAAAAGAGGCATTAAGGCAACGGATTACTTCTCGTACTGCGGGGAAGTCGGCTGTGAGATATGGGGGATATTGGAGAGCATCAAAGAAGCGATGTTCGAACCGGCAGGGTTTTGGCTGCCTGATAAGCTGGTTAAGCCCAATACCTCAAGATATGTTCAAGGAGTGGAGGTAGCCGCCTCATATAGCGGCACCGTACCCGAGGGATTCGACCTTATAGAACTTGAGCCCTGCAAGTTTCTTGTGTTTCAGGGCGAGCCGTATGAAGACGAAAACTTTGAAGAAGCCATCAGCGAGGTTTGGGAGGCTATCTCAAAATATAATCCCGAGCCTTTCGGTTACCGGCTAGCTCTAAATATGGCGCCGCGTTTTCAGCTTGCGCCCATGGGTTACAGAGGCTATATCGAAGCAGTACCGGTTGAGAACCTGACCGTTCAAGCCAAGCCATAAGGTAAGTAAAACCCGATATTGATGTCTCACAAAAAACTGCGCAGAGCTATCCGCTTATCTATTAAAAAAGTTGTTGCAGCTTGTAAGTATTTTGTAAGAAACATACAAAACAACACTCAACAAGTCTGTATTTTTGTTGCAAGACCGATAATCAAAATGCGTTAAGCGGCAATACGGCGAATTAGTTTGATAAGGCGCAAAAAATCCCAGTTAATTGGGATTTAAGCCGCAGTTATACAAGAAAACAAGTCTGAATTCCTCTCTAAGGGATTCAGACTTGTTTGCTTGGCGCGTCAATATGCAAACACTATCTAATTTTTTGCTGAAAACGCATTAGTAAAAACTTTTACAATACCCGAATCGAATTGCGTGCCCGAACAGTTGACCAGCTCATTAATTGCCTGCTCTTTTGTCATCGCCTTGCGATATGGGCGGTCACTGGTCATTGCATCATACGCATCGGCTATTGTAATTATTTTTGAATACAAAGCAATATCCGAGCCTTTGATATTATTAGGATAACCTTTGCCGTCGATTCGCTCATGGTGCTGCAGGCTGTATCTTGCCATTGCTTTAGTCTTGTCCATAGACGAGAGTATATTATAGCCGATTTTTGAATGGCTTCTAATTATTGCCCATTCTTCATCGCTTAGCTTTTCTTTCTTGTTCAAAATTGCATCGGGAATCCCTATCTTGCCAACGTCATGCACTAGCCCCGCAAGTTTTACTTCTCTCTGCCGCTTTTTGCTAAGGCCCATTGCGCGAGCGATTGTATAGCAAATATCTGATACTCTCTGCGAATGTTCCTCTGTTACTATATCTTTTAGCGCGCCGTTTTGCAAAAAATGTTCTGTATCGTCAAGCAAAGCACGCTGATGCGCTATCTTTTTGGAAAAATCGTAAGCAATAATCACCACGAAAATACTTGATAAAATTGCAATCATTATTACCAATATACGCTCGTATGATTCTAGCGTCAACGCATTATTTTGTGTAAGGTATTCTACTATTAATCTCATATAGCTATCCCGTTATCAAGCTGTCAATACCGATGTATTTGACGGACAGATTGTCCACATTTACTCTTCGGTTGCCCTCGCTTGTTATTCGTATATAAAGAGCGTCGCCAGCGCTTAGTCCGCTTGCTGCCAGCAAAGCATTATCGAATACGATTGTGTGCTTAACCAATACTGCAGTGGAAGCATAGTATGGCGATACTCTAGCCCAATTAACATTGTCCTTGGATATCTCAACATACGCCGTGGATTCTCTGTCATTGCCGAACGAAGCAAGGTAGAATGACAATTCTTTGATGTTGGCAATCCTAAATTGTGTGGCGATATAGCCTCCGCTTATGCGTACTGCCTTATTGCCAATTTTTCTATCATTGCTGTGCTCTCCGATTAATGCGCTGCTAAACAGCCAATTGAGTCCGTTAATATTGACAGTTGCGGTGTTATTATTGCCCTTAACCGCCGTCTCAAAGTCTTCAAAAAACTCGAGCTCAATATACGGAGATATAACGTAAGTAATCCTTACCTCATCGATGTTAACTCTATTGCCGCCGTTATTATAAGCGAAGCGGAGGTACAATTCGTTCTCTCTGCCAAGAGACATGGCGCTTAGCGCGCTCTCCACAAAATAAATGTGATAATACTTTAACTCATCGGTTACTGCAACACTCTGATATGTATACCAATCCGTCTGATTCGCCGAAAGGCATATTTCAATTACGCCGAAAGAGTCACCCGAAAAAGCCATAGCGGCAAAATTCAAAATTCTTAGATTTTTTATGCCGAATCTTGTTTCGATGTACCCGTTTCTTAGTCTTGCGCTTTGGTTACCGTATTTTGCATCGCTTTCTGATGCGCCAATCAAGGCATCGTAGAAATGCCAAGTCATACCGCCGGTCACAATATTGCCCGCCGCGTATGCCGGCTTATAAGCATCCTCAAAGCCTGTATAATAAGTACTTGCACTCATCCCGTAATCCCACTCGCCGCTGCCTAGAATGATGCTGTCCTGACGGCTCAAAACATCAAAAAATGCATAGCTGTTGAATGTAGCAGCCGTGCAGAATAGCGCGATAACTATTAAGGAAAAAATGTAAATACTATTTTTTTTCATCTTTCACCTTTTGCTCTTTATCTTTGATCCCGGGAGCTTTGTACTCCAAAAGGTAAATGATCATAACGATTATCAGCAAATTAAAAATAATTGTTAGTTTGCCAATCGATGATTGAGCGAACATCATGAATTTTCCAATATCGGGTACTGTGTATACTGATTGCCCTATGATATCCGAATCCTTAAGCAGCCAGCTGTCCGGGGATTGCTTCTTTGCGTTGATTGTCCGGTATACTCTTTGGCCGTTGCTGTCGAGTTCTACCGAATAAAGGTAGTGTGTCACGACTTCTTTATTGCCATCAAGATTAGAATCAACATAGAAGCTTATTATGTCATCATTTTTTAGACTTTCATAGTCAGGTTTTTTTACTAGCACAATGTCTCCGACTTTAATATCCGGATCCATGCTGTCAGACACTATTACATAATGCCTTAACGGCAGCCATCTTTCTGCAGTTTGCGGAAAGAAGGCTGTCAGGAGCATATACAGAAGCAAGGCCATAATGAAAATACCAAGCACAATTTTTAATGGTCTAATAACCCTTTTCAGCTTAATATTTTTCATTATGGCTTACCTCTGTTATTGCAATTATTTAGTCAGCAATGCTTATTGAGCAGCGGCAAATGTCAGCGTGAATGTGATTGCTTGGTCAAATATTGCATCATAAGCTGCCTGTGTAGACGGCTCTTCAAGAGTCACTTTGACAGTAACCAGCACATCGTCGCTGTTAATCGCTGTTTCGTACTGAATATCGATATTAATCAGATCCGCGTACGCGCCGTCATTATTGATTTTTACATTGCTTGCGGCTACTGATAATGTAAGATCGTCAGCTGATTCTCTGCTTAGCTTGACATTGTATGTCAAAACAACTTCGTCAACATCATCCGGACCCATTACTACGCCGTTAGGTACGAGCTTTTTGCCCTCGGGAGCCTCGAGCACAACTTCAAGCTGTATCTCTGTGCCTTTGCCGATGTTGATTGTCTCCTCCTGAGCGACTGTCAATTTGTCCCACAAAGCATAGGACATGCTTACCCCGCCTATTAGTATTACTGCCAATACTACAACTATCAAACTTCTAATTTTCATCTTTTATTCCTCCATTTTATTTTTTTACTTTTATTACCAATAGATTCAATCTATTTGCAAGACAAAAAAAGGCGCCGCCGATATGTTACACTCATATCATGTGGCACCTGGCTGACTCATAGAGCCCCTATAGTTTTGTGTCATTGCCTCGCGGCAATTTTACCCTTTATTCAGTTATTTAACATTGTCTTTGTTGTGTTATTGTGACTGTCCCGATTTCAAAGACTGATTCATGTTACGCACTCATTATAACACACTATTATTGAGACGCAATTAAGGCATGCTTATGTTTCAATTAAATATGTCTTTTGACCGCTTTTTTCAATAAAACCAATTATGGAGGCGCAAAAAATCGAGCCTTGCGGCAAAAACTGCGGCGCGCTAAGCACTTTTTGGTTATCGATATGCTGCTTGGTATCGCTTTGGGTGTAGTATGCGGCTAGTTAAAATACTTAGCAAAAGTGTAAGGGCTTAGTATCAGCTGTAAGATGCCGATATTCCAACGGTCAGCGCATCACTTTTATTGTATTGACCTATCCATTGACAGATCAGCCCATATAACGATATAATCAATATTGATAGTCCTTAGCAGGCTAATAGTGAATCGTTGTTAGGAGAATAAAGGTTATGGCATGTTTTGTTGTTCCTGTAACTGAAGCGATAGTTGCTACAGTCATTACAAAGATAGTCAGTTCTAAAGAAAAAAAGCAAAAAGAAGCCAACACCCGTATGAATAAGGCGATTAATGAAACAGATGCAAAAATCCCTTTTTCAAAAAAGTTGAAATGGCTCTCGAATCTTTTGTGGGGAGGCTCTGTTCTTCTGGCATTCGAGCATGTTTGGCATGGTGAGGTTGTCCCCTGGTTCCCGTTTTTGACAGCGGCGGCCAATCCTGCCGATGCCGCCGAAATGCTAAACGAAATAGCAACAGCGGGCGTTGCGATGTCCCTTCTTGTTACGGCAGTATGGCTGGGGATGCTTGCAGTTAGTTCGGTCATTACAAAGAGAGCGAAAAAGGCAAAAACTGATTCGATAACAGAATAAGGGGAATAGTATGACATTATTGATAACATTGTTCGCAGCCATTATCTGTACCGTAATCTGGTACAAAAATGCTCCCAAAAACGAGATGATGACGGGCATTCTTTGCTGGCTGTATTGGGGAGGCTCATTAATGTGGCTGGTGGATGCTGTTTTTGAGTTTGTCGAGGTCGGAGCAGAGTATTTTACACCCGCGCCGGCTGACATTCTTAATGATGCCTTTCTCGGTTTTTCGGTAGTTGCCCTCGGTCTTGTGATTTGGTTGGTTATCCTTCTTGTCAAAGACCCTAAAGGCGTAGTGAAGTCCGCCCTGTTGAAAAAAAAGAAATAACCCGTTGAAAGCGGTTGCGCAATAACTGGCGAACCGCTTCTTTGTATTATGTAAAAGACGGTAATCGAAATATGGAGCTTTCCCAAGTATTAAAAGAGAATAACAAGGTAGCTATTGCCTTCTCGGGAGGGGTTGACTCAGCGTATCTCCTCTATGCGGCAATAGCAAGCGGCATAGATGCAAAGGGGTATTATGTTCAATCCGCTTTTCAGCCGCGGTTCGAAGGCGCTGACGCCCTTCGCATTGCAAGAGATATCGGCGCGGATATAAGGGTATTAAACGCAGATATAATGGCTTATCCCGAAGTAGTGAATAACGGTCACGACAGATGCTACCATTGTAAAAAAGTTGTTTTCTCGGCAATTCAACAGGCGGCATTGTCGGATGGTTACACCGTGCTTTTTGACGGTACCAATTTTACCGATGATGTAAATGACCGTCCGGGTATCAGAGCGCTCAAGGAATTATCTGTTCGCTCTCCACTGCGGGAGTGCAGGCTTACAAAAGCTGATATACGAAGGTTGTCAAGGGAAGCGGGTCTTTTCACATGGGACAAGCCATCCTATGCTTGCCTTGCTACCCGAATACCAACAGGGACAGCAATCGATGTCGAAATGCTTGCGATAACGGAGAGGGCAGAGGACTATTTGTTTTCGCTGGGCTTTTCCGACTTTCGTATAAGAGCGGAAGGCAGAGCGGCAAAAATACAGCTGCCCAAAGAACAGTTTGAAAAGTTATTTGAGAAAAGAAGCGATGTTATTAATGAGCTGAAAAGGTATTACTCTTCGGTTTTGCTTGATTTGGAGGCGCGCTGATGAATACAGAAATCAAACAAGTGCTAGAGAATGTAAAAAGCGGCAAAATGACGGTAGAGGACGCAATGTTGATTATTAAGAAGGCTCCTTTCGCCGATTTGGGCTATGCTAAAGTTGACCTCCATCGAAAAATCCGCAAAGGCGCGGCAGAAGTTGTATATGGTTCGGCAAAGACCTCCAAGCAAATAACGGGTATCGTCAACGAAATGATAAGGAATGGACAGGATAGTATATTTATCACCAGACTGTCGGAAGAAAAAGCAAGAGAGATAGATAGTGAGCTGCCATTGGTCTACAGGACCGAAGCAAGGATCGGGATAATTGGAAAAGTACCTGCTCCAGACGGCATCGGAAGGATAATTGTTGCAACCGGCGGAACAAGTGATATTGCCGTTGCGGAAGAGGCCGCGGTAACTGCGGAGATTATGGGCAACAGTGTTGTGAGGTTATATGATGTCGGAGTAGCAGGACTGCATAGATTGCTGTCATATATGGACGAGATAATGAGCGCAAGTGTAATAATTGCCATCGCCGGGATGGAAGGCGCGCTTGCCAGCGTAATTGCGGGCCTTGCGGATTGTCCGGTTATTGCAGTCCCTACAAGCGTGGGCTACGGCGCTTCTTTTGAGGGTATCGCCGCTCTGCTTTCCATGCTCAATTGTTGTTCGTGCGGGGTGTCTGTGGTAAATATCGATAACGGCTTTGGCGCCGGATACCTTGCAAGCATGATTAATCATATGGAGGCGAAGCAATGAGGACATTGTATATTGATTGCCAAATGGGCGCGGCGGGAGATATGCTGACGGCGGCGCTTATCGAATTGCTCCCCAATCCCGATGAGTTTTTACAAGAGGTAAACTCACTTAAAATACCTGGAGTAACTATTCAAAAGCAAAAATCAGTTAAGCAAGGTGTTGCGGGGACGCGCATATCGGTCAAGGTTAACGGCGAAGAGGAGAGCGCAATTGGACACGCGCATATTCATAGCGAGCATGGGGAGCGCTATGAGCATAGTCACGTTATAAGAGGAATAAATGAAATCACGAGTATCGTTGCTAAGCTGAATCTTGATAAAAAGGTCGAGGCGGATGTTCTTGCGGTATACAGACTGATTGCCGAAGCGGAGAGCACAGCGCACGGTATCCCTTTAGAAAAGATTAGTTTTTGCGAGGTTGGCATGATGGATGCAGTCAGCGATATAGCATCCGTTTGTTTGCTTATTAATAGACTTGCCCCGGACGAAATAATTGTATCTCCGATTAATGTGGGCAGCGGCTATATCAAGTGCGCTCACGGAGTGTTGCCCGTGCCTGCGCCTGCAACCGCGTGCATATTGAAGGACGCGCCTATGTACCGGGACGAGATTAAGGGAGAGCTGTGCACGCCGACAGGAGCGGCGCTGCTTAAGCATTTTGCGTCCGAATATGGGAATATGCCGGTGATGAAGACCAAGGCAATCGGGTATGGTATGGGCACCAAGGATTTTGACAGGCCCAATTGCGTAAGAGTTTTTTGGGGAGATACTGCAGATAAGACAGAATATGTCTGCGAGTTGGCGTGCAATATTGACGATATGACGGCGGAGGCGATAAGCTTTGCTACACAACGGTTGCTTGAAGAAGGGGCGCTCGAAGTATTCACACTGCCTGCGGGGATGAAGAAAAATCGTCCCGGGACGATAATTAATATAATATGCGCTGAAGATGACAAGGAAAAAATCCTCTCCCTGCTGTTCAAACACACAACTACGCTCGGTGTCCGCGAGACGCTGGCCAAGCGCTATGTTCTAGACCGCAACAGTGAAGCATTGGCTACCCCGTACGGTATAGTGCGCCGCAAAAAATCCAGCGGATATGGAGTATCGCGCTCCAAATATGAATACGATGATCTATGCCGCATAGCAAGGGAGCAAAATATCAGCATCATCGAAGCTCAAGAGCTGGTTGAAAAAGCTTAAAAAACAGCTGAACTGTGACTATTGCCGATAGAGTTAATATTAGTGTAGCAATTAACCGGACATACGATAATTGACTAGAAACAAAGTAATTATTTGGATACGCCATAATTAACATAACACACAAAAATTAAATGACGCACGATAATCAATCAAGTATACAATGATTAATCAGACACACAAAAAAAGGAGTGGACAAAGGGATTTACCCACTCCTTTTGCATAGAGCAGAGCTTACTTATCTAAATTCTTTGGACGCCGCATTCATGGAAGATGAGCGGAAAGTAATTTTTTTGATTGGCATCTTGTCCTTAAGCAGCTCGTAGAAAAGCTCGCAGAGGTTCTCGCAGGTAGAAACTTTTTTGGTCACTACTATTCTATATTCGGGATACGACCAAGCAAGAGGATGGTCAATCTTTTTTAATGGCACACAATGCTCGGGGTCGTTATTAATACCTTCCTTTTTGTACACTGCAATTACCGCGTCAAGCAGCGGATCGCCTTCTTGGAAGAGGGTTGCGTGGTGAAAGTGGTCGCAAACTTCCCATGCTTTTTTGAAGCCTTCTTTGCAAGCATGCGCAAAGCCTGTTACCGGATCCACTGTATCTTCCAGCTCGATAGTCAACAGACCCGAGTGACCGTGAAGGTGTTTGGCCTCTCTCGGCCAGTTCATAAACCTATGCGCATACTGAAAATCAAGATTTACGATCGATGTGTATTTGTCATTTGACATAATAACTACCTCCTTATTTTTTCGCGAGTTGAGTACTTATTGTTTTGCTCGAATTTTTACATACGTTATAATATAATTATACTTTATTGACACATTTTGTCAATAGAGCCTAATCTCTCTCCAAAAGGTACGATTTAATTTTTGACAAAAAAGCAAGCAATCCTAAAGAAAAAGCTCGATAAAGCTATATCGGCTAAGCACGATACGAAGTACGCGATGTCTGTCTTTATCGCTGATGCACAAGGGCGGGCAGAAAAGTTGCCAAAGTTTGCTGCCGGCATTGAAAAGGGCAGGTCTATATATTCAGGTATGCTATTGCTATTTGGCGCTAAATAATAGTATAATTAGATTACAAGTCTAATAGGAGAGGGTGATCTATGGTTGGGATTAAGCGCATAATTGTTGTTTTGTTGTTGGTAGTACTCTCATTTGTACTGATTTCGTGCAACAAAGAAGTACAAAAAAATCTGTCCGGTATTGAGATTACATTATCTGCAAGCAGTTTTACTTCCGAGTCAGATATTGAAGATGTCTATAACGCGATAAGCGGTATCAAGCTTGTCTACAGCGATAGCACAAAGCAGAATGTCGATTTGACAGAACTTGACTTTGCGGACCTGACCTTCGAATTCTTCAACTCGTCCGACTTGGCGGTTGAAGTTGTCGATACTTTAGCTCCTAACATAGTCAAGGTCAAGATTACATACCAAGGTAAGTCTTACACCATGGACATTACTGTAGTCGAAATAATACTTTCGGTCCCCGAGATAACGCAATCAGCTGTTGCCGCTTCCATCACTTATGGTCAAAGCCTGTCCGACAGCGCGTTGTCAGGCGGTGTGGTTAATGGCGATGAAGAAATTGTGCTGGAAGGCAGTTGGGCTTGGAAAACCCCGGCAACAGTGCCCGCGGTCGCCGATAGCGGAGTTACCGAATATACTTTGGTCTTTACACCGACTGCGGCAGGGTACGCTTCTGCCGAAACAAATATTACACTCACTGTCAATAAAAAGCAGTTGACACCATCGGTAGGCTCGGTTGACGGCAAGATATATGACGGCACAGCCTCGGCAACGGGCGCAATCGTATTGTCCGGCGCGGTAGGCAGTGAATCACCCTTAGCGGCAGGCACATTTGTATGGACCAGCGCCAACGCAGGGACTAATACGGTCAATGTATCCGCAATAACCCTCGGAGGTAACTGGGGCGCTAATTATGAGCTTTCTGTAACAAGCCTTGCAGGCGTTGCTGCGCCGCAATCGGCGGCAATCAGCAAGAAACAGCTGACCCCGTCGGTAAGCTCGGTTGACGGCAAGATATACGACGGCACAGCCTCGGCAACGGGCGCAATCGTATTGTCCGGCGCGGTAGGCAGTG
>CAYTUT010000031.1:0-13481 GCA_964441295.1 uncultured Christensenellaceae bacterium
GAGCACAACAACGAGCGGCATATCAGTATGCAAATGCACTTTGGCAATTTCCCGCCGCTTCGGCAATAACGAGACAGATTTTTTGCCGATAATAGCGTGGAGAGGTCAAGCCGAGAACTGCAGTAAGTTTCTAAAAAAAGGCAGTAAAGCGGCAATTAGCGGCACCATTCAGACCCGCACATACGACGCCAACGACGGCTCCAAAAGGTATATTACCGAGATAGTAGCGGAGGAAGTGCAATTTTTGAGCACCAAATCCGTAGGTGAGGAAGAAGCGCCGGTTATGGAAATGAAGCCTATCGACGACGCACTTCCCTTCTAGAATTTATATTGAGGTGAAAAATGAATACTGTAAAGACATCAGAGGATAAGAATTTTAAGCGTCCGATAAGAAAGCCTGCGAAGAAGAAGGTTTGTATCTTCTGCGTGGACAAGGTGGACGATATTGATTACAAAGAGATTGGAAAATTAAGAAAGTTTGTAACAGAAAGCGGCAAAATTGCTCCTAGGCGCTCCACTGGCACCTGCGCTAAGCATCAGAGAGCGTTGGCGACAGCAATTAAGAGAGCAAGACAAATGGCTTTACTGCCATACAAGGGTTCCGTCCGCGAAATATAACACTAATGCGAAAGGATATTAACCCGACTGCCCGTTAGTAACGGGCAGTCTTTTCTTGCGCTCCCTTGCAGGCATTGCGTCTTTCTTTTCTGACGCAACCGATTTATTGCTTTGTCCGCGATTAATCAACAAGCCATTAATTGATTGACATCTGTCCACTATTTTGGTAAGATAATTATATTATATGCAAAAAACTTTTGCATAATTTGATAAGTGTATATTATTTTAGGAAGACACATATATGAAGAAAAACACAGAAAAAACCAATATTTCGTCAGTACGCACATGCAATATTTTGAAGGTCGCGCTCGAGAAGCTGCTTGAGCAAAAGCCCTTCAATAACATCTTTGTTAAGGACATCTGCGATATGGCGAATGTCCCTAGAGCAACCTTCTATAACCACTTTGAAGACAAGTACGATTTGTTATCGTTCAGTCTCCAGCAGCTCGAAAAAAAGATTGAGCCTCCCTCGGACAGGTACTCTAATTCCAATGACTATTATTTTGCATTGCTCAGCAACGCCGCAGATTACTGCATTGCCAACAAAAACTTTTTGAAAAGAGTGAGCCAGCTTAACAATAACAATATTTTTGTTACAGAGTTGCAGAGCCATATGGCAGTGCAGGTATTGGAGCATATCAAGAGCAAAAACAAAAAATTGCATCTGCTGCGCATACCTCCCGAAATTATTGCGGAGTACTACGCAGGCGCTTTGATTGCTATTATCAAATGGTGGATTAACTGCAACGAAGAATGGACTAAAGAACAGCTGCTCAAGGGAGCGGATATACTGCTCAACCGCAAACAAGACTTGTATTATTAGTATTAATTTAATCGCCGATAGCGCTTATCAATAATTTTTGACTGTAAAAGAAGCGATGCGTTGCGCATCGCTTCTTATTATAATTCGCTTTACTGTGTTTAGAAAAATCGTTAATAGATTAGTCAAACCACTTCAACAGATTGAGAAACTCTTCAGCTGTCTCAACATCCTCATAAGCATCGAATTCTTCTACAATCTCTTTTATCTCTTCCCATTTCCAGTAGTACACTGTAGTGTTTTTGGAATCAGACATACCGCTTATAGGCAGACCAACCACTTTAAGAGTAGCCACCCAGTTTTCTTCGGTAGTGAAGCTGCGCACATAACCGTTGTCCCATATCTCCATAGAAACAACATACTTTACATAGTCCAAATCCTCGCTTGTTGATGCTTCTCTCAGCCCTGCTCTTGCATAATTGACTACCGAGTCATAAGCTGCGTCCTTATTGCTTGTATCGAGAGCAAAATCTATTCTGTAGAATTTGTCGTCATCGTTATAGCTTACCACAGCATCCTTAATAGCGTTGACATTGAAATTAAAGTTGCTTAATTCGCCCACATTGTTCAATATTCTCGACTCTACCTTCCATTCATCAAGGTCAAACTCTTCGTTACTGCAGCCGCTGAAGTCCGCAGAAACATACGGGAAATTCTCATATGCGGATACATTAGGTTTCTTCGCCGCCTTTCCGTCTTTTGCTTTGGCGCGGTGGAAAGTCTCAAGATCTGGGGAATATGTACGGCCCAACTGGTCAAGCATATTTCTAGCAACATTGGTTGCATTAGGTATCAATGTGCCCACATTAGCGCTGGTTACCTCTCCCGCGGTCTGAGAGTAATATGTGTTGCCGCTGCGGAAATAAAAACCGCGAACTGTCATATAGCCCTCTGCTCCGGTCTTGGCATATCCGCCTCCATCCGAGATGTTCATTATAATGCTTGCCGCACGCTGAACTCTGTCAGCCGCATTAAACAGGGTAAGAACGGCTGCTTTCTTTTGGGCCTCAGTAGCGTTGACAGCGAGTCCGGCATTGATAACTATTAGCTCATTTGCCGTAATACCGCTTGCAAGATCAGGTCTTGACCCGGCTTCGATGTCCAAAGCTTCGGGAATATAAGGGTCTTTCTTTTTGCAGCCAGCCGCGAATACCGAAACCATTGCTAAGATGAGTATCACGGAAATAACGATTAAAAACTTCTTCATAAAAATCCTCCAATAAATTTTGTATAGCAGATTCCATTGCGAAATCGTACAACCTTTGTATTTTTTATGCTTGGGCTTTGCTCAATATGAATTCCTTAACGATTGTGGTGACCACATAGTTATCAAGGTTAATCACTATCTTAACATATGCCTCCTTGCTGTCTGCTCCACCGAAGTTGAAGCCCGTAGTGAATGTCGCGTAGTTTGCTATAGTGATGCTTTCGGGATTACTCTCACTACCATAATACAATGAGTAATTCGAAGTTGTCAACAGCATTCCGTCAACTATAACCGTCACTGCGGGCGGTGAAAGCATGTCTGTGTTGCCCACACTGATAATCGAATTGGTTTCGTTGATTACTATTGGGTTAATTGTTATCGAACCAGTATGCGTGCTGATATAGTTGGGATTGTCTGATATGACTCCATAATTGTATGTTCCGACATTCTTCGGATTGCCGCTGAAGCCGCTGTAAACTATAGATAATGTCAGCTCGGGTATGCCCGCTACATTTGCGCTGAGGATGACCTCATTGCCGTCATATAATCTAGGCGCAGGGTTGAGTCCGACAACCAAACCGTCAATGGTAATATTGAAGTTGGATGCAAGCACAGCCTTTTGCAGTATGTAGATAGTCCTTGTAATGCTGCCGCCGTACTCGCAATGACCGGTTACGGTGATTACATAGTGATACGCTCCCGCATTGAGTACATCGCCGGACTGCATAACATAATCGTCTGCCGCACGAATCAGCTTAAGGGACATTTGCTCTTCGGTGAAGACATCGCTTGCAATCGGATGCTCGGCAAGGAATGCTCCTGCTGTTTTGCCGGAGTATACTTCTTCATATTCGTCCTCAGGCAAAGGCAAGGTAAACAGGTTATGGTCAATAACCACATAGTTAGTCAGGCCGCTGACAATTATCTGATTATCGCCCAGCAAACCTAAGTACATCGGATTGTTGTTCCACAGCTCAAGGTAGAGTACGCCCTCTTCATCGCGTTTCCACTGACAGACAAGCCCTTCAAGTATGCCGTCGTACTCGCTAATCTCACGCACTGCGGTTATCTCGCCCGGGGCGCCGAAGCTTATAGTCAGCACCTTATGAGCAAGCATTGCGGACAGCTCCTCTGAAGTTAAGTCCTTAAAGCTCTTAACGAGAGTGCCTCCTTCGTTGGTTACTTCATACAATAATCCGATTGGCTCGTCATCGACCTCGGCAGCTGTGCTGATATTAACAATAAGACTTTGCCTGATATAGATGTTGTAGCCTGTTATCTGCTGGTATCCGCCCGCCTCATTGCCTACATGAACAGCCACATTATATGCAGCTGCACCGCCGGTATAGGACAGGGTGACACCGCTGATATCATATCTCATCACCATTGTGTATGTGTTGTCATCTTGCGCAAATTTTGCAACAACTCTCTTATACGCGTAGTTTCCCTCCACATTTTGTCCGAATGGCTGCAGGGAATACGGGTCAATGTAAATATTTTTGGCAACGCTTCCGTCCACCCATACTTTTTCGATTACTCTCGGGATAATATACAGCCTCACGGGCAGCTTGATGTACGAAATGTCCATGCCGACATTGATTAGGGCGTTAACCAGATAATAATTGCCGTTATTTGTGCCAAGGTGGAGATTGTTCGCCGGAACATTGGACAAATCCCACGAGGCTATTGTCATCGAAATTGTGTGCTCTGAATTGAGCGTGAAGGTAAGTTCTGTCGGATAGCTTGCCGACGAACGCGGATTGGCGATATACGGGTCAACGGTTAGGGACGGTATTCCGTCCACCACGCTGTACACCATAGAGTTTTGAGAGCCTCCGCCGCCCGTAATAGACGAATTGGCAAGCGGCATACCGCCTAGTACCTCGTCTGTCATTACGCTTGCTTCGATGACAACCTCAACAGGAATAGTAATATAGCCTGCTTTTGCATTACCGAATTTCGCATTGACCACGATACTCGCATTGCTAATATTTTGCAACGGAGTGTTAGCTGCAAGCATATTTCTGTAATACTTATCAATTTTGTTCAACCCGTCTGCTCCGGTAAGCACCCATTCGCTTATCTCGAACCAGCCGCTGTCCAGATTTTTGGAGGGCGCATAGCTCAGATACAAACTTGTGGGGAAGTTGTCAACCGCGCGGGGGTCAGTAATTATTATGGTGCTTCCGTCAACTGATAAGATACTGAAGCGCACTTTCTTGTCCGTAACCTCGCCATCGTCTTCGTATATTACAAACACTTCATCCGGATAGCTTGCCGCTATCGAAACATATACATCGCCAATAGACTGTGAGAGCGGAAGCCTAGCAATAATCTTGCCCGAATATCCATTCTGCAATATATCGGTGCGCGAGTCATACGCGCTGATATCCCACTCAATGTCCAGCATCCTCCAATCGTCCTCGCCCAAAAACTTGATGTAGACGGTCTTGGGATAATTGTCAACATCGGAATAGTCAAATGCCTTTGTCGGATCAAACGCTCCGTATGAGGCAAATACAAATCTCTTCTGTCCGTCCAACACCTTGTAGTCAAGCGTAACCTCTACGGGAGAGCCGCCAACAATCTTGCTGAAAACCACAACATCGTTGTTAGTAGGATTCTCCACAAACTTGAATGCCTCAACAATCTTGGGTTCAAAGGACATCTCGAGGTTCACCCTCAAAGATGTTTTGGTGAAGGAGGAGATATATTTATATTCCACACCCCTGTTCCAAAGCCTGTTTTCATCCCAGCCGAAAGCCCAGTTGACATCGAACACATGCTCGCCGCCCTCATAATAGAATATGACCTTCTCCGGATATGAGTATTCGTAAGGGTCAAGACCCAATAGGCTGAAAGATACAATCGATGATGTCACGTCTACAATCTGCTCTTCATTATTGTATTGTATGACTTTGCCGCCGCCGTCTGCAAGCGCCACCTGCTCTACATTGACCGGCGGGAATTCGTACAGCACGCGGAAGACTTGATAGCCGCCCACTTCGTTGCCTACGACAAGCGAAAACTCTCCTTCGCGTCCTGCAAAAATATCAATACTCGCAACAGGGGTAATCTCCCACTTGAGCGAAGACAGGGTGAATTGACCCTGGTTGCATATAGCGGTGTTTGCGTACACTGCGGCGGAAGATAAGGAGGTAATAATCATGGGGTTGAAAGTAAATTTGCCAATAATGCCGTCTTCACCGACCGTCCTGCCCTCAAAGCTCACTCCCGGCGCGTATGTGGCAAATACCGCCTGCGTTATCTTACGCGGTACAACATTGACAGTGACCTCATATACAACTTCTCTGCCCATGCAGTCTGCCACGACTGCGTTAATTCTGTAGGTGCCTTCCGCTTGATACAGCGAATTCTTGAGATAATGGATGTTATTGATAGTGCCCGCCTTGATAGAGGATATATCCCAGCGCAGCGCTGTTACCAATAATGTGCCTCCTCCGGCGAGCTCTACCATCGCGCCCTCATATGTGCTCTCGCTGTATGGGTCATTGCCGTCATATGCGGTAATTGTCAGATAATTGCCGCTATTGACGATACCCGATGCCGCTTCGCCATTCACCTCTACGGTATATGTGCCCGAAGGGTATAGCGTAATATTGGTGCCGAAGAAGCTGCTGACCACAGGTATAATATTGAAAGTCGAAGCGGAAGCGGTGTTAAGCCCCCCCGTCCTTATGTCAGTACCATTCCACAGCCAGCGCACCTCTTTGTTAGTGATATTGATAACAGAGGTGTTAATTGCAACTCTGTTGAAAGCGGTAATTATATCAATGGGATTGTCATTGCAATTATATCTCGGGAAAGAGAACTTTTTCTGAGGCTTGTTGTAATACTGCGAAGTGACCTCCAGTATATCTGCCGAAAGATGCGCGGATGTATTGACCTGAATATTCTTGGAAAACACCCTGCCCAGCAAGCTGACATTAGCGGTTACATTAACAACACCCGAGCCTACTGTAGGTATTGAGCTGTATGTCCAGCGGCTTGCTCCAGCAGCATCTCTCAAGGAAAATACCGCCGTGCTGCCGTCACCGAAAGTTACGGTAGTGCTGGACTCCATATTGTTGTTTTGGTATATGCTCACGCTTCTGTTGTTGACCGCAATAGACGATATACCCACATCGTGGAATTGCAAGGAGAAGTCCTCCACCGTGAATGTAATGCTCTTATTATCGGCGAAGCTTACCTTGTTCTCCATTACTCCATTGACAAATTTCGCATCTATTTCGGTTATTGCGAAATCACTGGGTATTATGGGGAAGGTATTGCCTGCAAACACCTTCGTTACAGAAGAAAGCAGATTGTTGATAGCCAGCCTATTGGCTCCTATCGCCCAGTTGCCGTCGCTGTTGGTGAGGCTAAATAACGGCGAGGCATACTCTACCAGCGCGTTGCCGTTGATTGCCTGTACAAACAGAGAGTATCTTTCGGTGTTCTTAATTGTATGGGTGGTTACGGGGTTGACGCCGTTTTGCAAAGGATAGATTATATAGAATTTGTTGTCCGTCTCATTGGTGAAGTAGAAAGAACATATGTAAGCGTTGGTGCTTGACCTGAAGTCCACTTTGAGCGCAGTCAATGCGCCGCTGCTATTAATATTTGCCTGAGCTTGGTATTTAATGTTATTACGGCTCGCCGCTGTAAAAGACACGCTCTCTCCGGTCAGACTTTCTACAAACTTTTCAAGCAGAGTGAGGTCGTCCGCAGCGAGAGTTGAAGAGCGTACTGTTCCGCTGACTACTGGAGTAAAGCGCTCGGTAATGGTCAAGTCCACGCAGCCGGTGGTCCAAGACGGTTTGCTTATCGAGACCGCCGCACCAATCTTTGGAGAGGTTGCAATTACTGTAACCCTCGCACCTAGCGCCTCGACAATAAGCGATGCGCTCTGGAGTCTGTTATTGGTGGTATTGAAGGACAGAGTAATGTCGTCATACTCGAGCATCGAGTCGTAGCCCACACTGTCTAGCAACAGCTTGATACTGTTCTTGCCCAGAGAGTACGACTGGCCGTTGTTGGTCTTAACGCTTCTTGCGAGCAGTTCGGCAAATATTGCGATTTTTTGATTGGTTGTAAGCGAAGCTCCGTCAGTCATCAGGTCAAAGCCGGTTAATATGTCTTTAATCCAATCCGCGCTTGTCAAGAGCTTGCCCATGCCGACGTCTGTCAAGTCCATATAAAGAACACTCTCGGCGTAATACAATTTTATCGTCTTCTCCTCGGGCGTCGTCAGCGAAAACAGGAAGGTTGCCTCTCCCGATGCGGTGTAGTTGCTCTTCAATGTATAGTAATACACATACTGACCCGCCGAAAGCCTTGTGCGGAGAATTTCAGACACTCCCAACTCGGTATATGTATCCGAGGCAAAGGTGTCTATTGTTATACTGCCTTCCAAGTCAAGGTTGGCAAAGCTGTAATACGAATACGCGCTAGCAAGATTGGTGGGCATCGCCACTAGAGAGGTACCGTTTTTGAGTACAAAGTCTTTGATAGAAAATCCCGAGCGCTCGATTACGTTGTCCACTGTGTACGAGGAGGAGTACTCCGCCTTGTCAAAGACTGCAACTCCGCCTGAGGTGACTGTGGTAATCTTGACATTGCCCGTACCGTTGGTTTGCAAAGCAATAACATCAGCGACCGAAAGACCGAGCACTGCAAGCAGTTCCTCGCGGCCTATACCGATATCGGCAAGCTGCATAATAGTAGCCAAAGAATTGAAAAACGCCTCAAACGAAATGGTAAAATTATAAAGTGAAATATTGTTTTCTCTCGAAAACATACAATCTGAGAAAATATAGTTGCCAATAACAGGTATCAAATCGGCAAGCGCTTCAATCCTGCCGTCAGGCTTGTTGGCATCGTAGAATGATTCGGCGATTTGTGCAAGATTGAATCCCGAGAGCTTTCCCTTATTGATAATAGGCGGATAATCTATGTAGAGGTATCCCCCCTTGTAGAACAGCTCCAGTATGTTGCCTGTCTCCTCCGCTATTATGAATGACAGCTCGCTTGCAGTATCGTTGTTCAAATTGGTTGCAGAGATGTCAAAGTTGGCGGCAAAGGAATATGTAAGACTCTTCTCGCCCGAATAAGTGCCATTGAATGTGAGCGTAAAATCGGTAACCCCCTGCGAATGGTTGGATGCCTTAATTGCATTGTACACCTCGGTCATTGCGACGCTAACCTGCTTGGTCGTAGGTCTTTGGTTGTTATGAACATCAGGCACATTGCCTTTACATGCGGCAAAGACCAAAAAGCAGATTGCAAGCAGGAGCACGAGCAGCGCAACTGATATCCTTCTTGTCCAATTATTCATTAAGACCTCCGATGGGAAAAACCCCTCACGCACTAACACTAACTAATATATATAAATTATAATACTATATGCGCAAGCGGTGTGTCAAGAGGAAAAAATTAGCGTAAATTTATTATAACCTGTGTAAAAAAATCTTTGTCGCGCAGCAAAACGCGGGATGCCCGCAAGTAAATGCGCACTAATTGCTCATACTGGTAATTATATTGCAAAAACTTGGTACAGTTTTGCCCTTAAGTCCAAAAAAAGTTTATCGCTATCTTACTAAAACCTTAATGCAGCGCGGCAAAAACATGAAAAAAAATTATTGCTCCGTCACTCGCGATACAATACACGCGCTCTTGCGCTCTGCTTATGCGCCGCAGAACTATACATGCGCGCTGTCCTGTGCTTATATTTTGCCCGCTATGTCCTTAATATACGAGGCAAGCTCCGCCTTGTACGGAGCCGAGCGCAGAGCATATTCGATGTTGGCCTGAAGAAAGCCGAACTTGTCACCGATATCATAGCGCAATCCTTCAAATTCGTAAGCATAGACGCCCTGCTCTTTGATGAGCAAGTCTATCGCAAGAGAGAGGAATATTTCGTTTTTGAACAGGGGTGTCCTCTCAAGAGCCCCGAATATCTCGGGCGGCAGTACAAACCTGCCTAGGCTGCACAGATTGGACGGCAATTCTTTAAGCGCTGGCTTCTCGACGATTTTGAGCACCTCGGTCAGTCTCCCGTCCTCCCTGCCCTTCTTGACTACGCCGTATTTTACCGCTTCCTCGTCCGGACGGTTTTGCGTGCCGAGTATTGTCTTGCCCGTCTTATAGTAAGCCTCAATAAGCTGCTTCGTGCACGGGTTGCCGGGATTGTATATTATGTCATCGCCGAACAGCACGGCAAAGGGTTCGCCGCCAATATGCTCTCTGGCAAGCATTACAGCGTCGCCGTTGCCTCTCAGCTCCTCCTGCAACACAAAAGAAAACTTTGCTTTCTGCATAAGGTCGTCCACAGATTTGAGATTGCTGCGGTCTTTCAACGCGTCATACATCTCGCTCGGACTAAAAAAATTGCGGATTGAGTCCTTATTTTTGCCGACTATTATGACAATATCCTCGATTCCGCTCTCTACCGCCTCCTCCACTACATACTGGATTGTCGGTTTGTCTATTATCGCAAGCATTTCTTTGGGTATGGTTTTTGTAACCGGCAAGAACCGTGTTCCGAGGCCCGCCGCCGGTATCACTGCTTTTTTTACTTTTTGCATACTTCACTCCGCCTAATGTAACTAGCTATATTGTTATGCGCGGCACACAATAAAATGCTATCATAATTCTAACATATGCGGCATCTTTAGTAAATAGTTTTGTAATTTTTCAAAAAATCATACAAAGTGATTAAAGCGTCCTAATCTTACCTAACAGACAAGTATATTGAAGAGCGCTCCCGCTTTCAGCCCTGCTCAATTGGTGAAGTTTTGTCTCTCTTTCATTGACTTATCGCGTTTTTTTTGCTATATTTAATTAGAATAAGTATAGAGTTTTCAGAAGGATTTATAAGTATGAAGTGTGACTATCTGATAGTTGGAGCGGGACTTTATGGTTCGGTATTTGCCAACAAAATGAGCAGCGCAGGTGAAAAATGTCTGATAATTGAGAAAAGACCTCATATTGCAGGCAATATTTTTACCGAAAGCATCGAGGGCATCAATGTGCACAAATACGGCGCGCACATCTTTCACACCGGCAACAAGGCTATTTGGGATTATGTCAATGCCTTTGCAGAGTTCAACAACTACATCAACAGCCCCGTAGCAGTGTACAAAGACCAGCTTTACAATCTGCCTTTCAACATGAACACCTTTAGCCGCATGTGGGGAATAAAAACTCCGGACGAAGCAAAGCGCATCATAGCAGACCAGATTAAGGACCTCGCAATCGGAGAGCCCTGCAACCTTGAGGAGCAGGCGCTCAAACTCGTAGGCAGGGATGTGTACGAAAAGTTAATCAAGGGCTATACCGAAAAGCAATGGGGAAGACCGTGCCGCGAGTTGCCGGCATTTATCATCAAGAGGCTCCCGCTCAGATTCACATACGATAACAATTATTTCAACGACAGGTATCAGGGAATCCCCGTAGGAGGCTACACCCAAATAATAGAAAAGCTTCTTGAGGGCTCTGAAGTACTGCTCAATACCGACTACTTCGATTTTATAAAAGCTAATCCCGAAATAGCCGCGAAAACTGTCTATACCGGCATGATTGATGAATTTTTCGGCTATTCGCTTGGCAATCTAGAGTACCGCTCGGTCTCTTTTGAGACAGAGGTGCTGGGCACTGATAACTATCAGGGCAACGCGGTAGTCAACTACACCGATGCGGACATTCCCTATACGCGGATAATCGAACACAAGCATTTTGAGTTCGGCAAACAGCGGGCTACAGTAATTTCGCGTGAATATTCAAGAGAATGGAAGGTGGGCGTTGAGCCTTACTATCCGGTCAATGACGATAAAAATAATGAGCTTTTCGCCAAATACCGCGCGCTTGCGGACAGGCTCCCTGCCGTTATCTTCGGGGGAAGGCTGGGGGCATATAAATACTATGATATGGACAAAGTAATAGAAGCGGCGCTTACTGACGCCGAAAAGGAGCTATCCCGCATTGAAGCTGTATGACATAAATCTGCCTGACATTGATTGCGAATGCGACTCTTTATATTTTAGAGCGTTCCCGCCTGTAAAAGCCAAGGGCGGTATTCTTTTCGCAGACAGGGATGTTGTAATCAGCTTTGACACTTATTTCAACTGCTTTTCCTATCTCAAGTACAAAAAATACACTGTTCTCACACAGTTAGGCATAAGGCTTTCCCTGAAAGGAAGCTTTGAGGTAAGACTGATGATGCGCAGTGCCGAATCACCCGATAAGGCTTTTCTCCTCAAGACACTCTCCTTCTCTTCTTCGGTCAAACAGAACCTTACTTTCTACCAAGACATAGCTGCCTTTGTGGAGGAAGGTTTCCTTTTTGTCGAGCTTGTCTCGCAATCCGATGGCGGTGAATTCCACGAAGGAGAATATTTCACCGACCTGCTTCCGCTCAGAAATGCAGGTATTTCGCTGGTATTTTGCACATACAAGCGGGAAAAGTACTTGTTCGACAACATCGATAACATAGTAAGCTATCTGAAAAAAAATCCCTCAATCAAAGACAAATTTCAAATACTGGTCATTGACAACGGCAATTCGATTGACCCGTCAAAGTCTCGCGGCTTTTCTGTATTCCCCAACAAAAACCTAGGAGGTTCGGGAGGCTTTACCCGCGGAATAATCGAAGCCTACAAGGACCGTGATAGGTTTAGCCATTTTCTTTTGATGGATGACGACATAGTCTTCGACGCAAAGATTTTGACAAAAACACTTGGATTGCTGTGCCTTGCCCGCGATATATCCAATCTGGCGATAGGCGGAGCTATGCTTGAGCTCAACAACCCGTCAATACAATACGAGATGGGCGGCAAAACCAACGGCATAGGTCTTTCGCCCGCCAAAAATAATCTCGATGTCAGCACTATAGCCGCGCTTCTTGAAAACGAACGTCACGAGCCTTTTGACTATAATGCCTGGTGGTATATGTGTATGCCCCTTTCGGCAGTTGACAAAATGCGCCTGCCTCTCCCTCTCTTTATCAAAGGCGACGATGTGGAATACGGATTGCGCTTTAGCGGAGAGATAATAGTCTGCAACGGAATAGGCGTCTGGCATGAGGGCTTTGCGACAAAGCGCAGCCCCGAACTTGAGTACTACATCAAGCGCAACGAGATGATTATATCGGCAATTCATTTTCCAAAGCTGGGCATATTATCCCATATGCGTAAGCTTTTTTATGCAGTCGGATACAGGCTTGCCTGCCACAGATATTATGAGATGAACTTAATTTTTAGCGCCATTGAGGATTTTTTGAAGGGCCCATCGCACTTGAGCGGACTTGATGCGGAGCAGCTGCATCGCGCTCTGCGCAGTAATTTGCCCGAGCTGCTTGACGACGGCAGACTGCTCGCGGAGGAAAATGTGGTTTTTGACAAGACATGCGCGAGCGCTGAGGATGACAGCTCGGTCAGCATAAGGCAGATGCTTACGCTTAATGGCTATCTTGTGCCCAAATTATTCTATTCGAGTAAGGACAAAAAGGGATACCGCTCGGCAGATCTCAGCAAAAAAAGCACCAAGCCTTTTTACAAGGCGATAAGGGTGCTTCAGTACAATACAGAAGCGCAAAAAGGCTTTGTCACACGACTCGACAAGGGCCAGCTGATTAGCGCTTCTTTTAGACTTTTCCTAATGTTTTTCAGACTGATATTCTCATATCGCAAAATTGCAAACGCCTACAGGGCGGCATTACCTCAGCTTACTTCAAAGGCAAACTGGCAAAAACTGCTGGGGATAGATAATTAATAGAATTTTGCTATTTCTTCCATGCTCTTGCGGGTTTTTTCTCTCGGCACAGCATTGGCTGGATAC
>CAYTUT010000032.1:0-13154 GCA_964441295.1 uncultured Christensenellaceae bacterium
TTCGTAAAGTTTACGCTCACTATCACCGAACTGCCTGTATATATACCCGTTTCGAATATATCCTCGGCAGTTCGTAAAGTTTACGCTGACTATCTCCGAACTGCCTGTATATATACCCGTTTCGAATATATCCTCGGCACTGCAAGCGTATTCCGAACCGGCATGGGTGAGATACCAGCAGACAGCAACATTGATTGCATTGACTACTGCTTTAGAGCTCTTCGTAGCGCCGGTCACCGCTATTATCTCGTCGCTTGCTGCGGCGCTGCCCTTAACGGAGGTAAAACTCTTAACATCCTCTAAATCCTTGTTGTAAAACTGTCCCAAATAAGCATCTTTGAACGCTTTGGTACCCAATCCCGGAGTCTCTTCGGCAGAGTACAGCGCAATTTTTTTAATTAAATTGTCCCGAATATTGACAAGCAAATCAATATTGCCGCCATATCCGCCCTCGCCTCTTGCATGAATAATGTACTGACCATCACCAAAAAATACATTTTGGATACTGCCGTAATCATAGCCTTGAGAGATACCGTCTCCGCCCAGATTAATCTTTGTTAAGGGCGTAGAGCCCGAATAAATGCCGGTTTTTTCGATTTTGGCAGCGAGCGCCGCTTCTTCGTCAATTTGCGTAAAATTATTGATAATGCCTAGCAAGCCTCCGGCAATGAGCGCAATAATGGAGAGCACAAGCACGGTTTTGAGTATATCTTTCATTATTTTACACCCTCCTTCGCCGACTTGTCCTTTTTCGGTTTGATAAAACCGAAGGGCATGGGCTTGATGTACTTATCAATCAAAGGTGTTACCACATTCATAAGCAGTATTGCAAAGGATACACCCTCGGGGAATGCTCCAAAGAACCTTATAATAACTGTTATGAATCCGCATCCGAAGGCAAAGATAACAGTGCCCAAAGGAGTATTTGGATTGGTCGCGTAATCGGTCGCCATAAATATTGCGCCAATTAACAGCCCGCCGCCCAATATACTTGGCAATATGTACTGAACGCCACCGAAAATCAGGGCAAACAGAGCAACTGTGGAGACATATATTACGGGGATTTTCCAGTCTATTATCTTTCGAACAGTTAGATATATGCCGCCCAAAATCAAAGCGAGTGCGCTGGTCTCACCAATTGTACCGCCTGTCCTGCCAAGGAACATATCCAGCAACGAAATATTGCCGCCGCTAAGCGCTCCGTTGACCTCGGCGCTCCCCCCGATACCCTTAATAACCCCGAGAGGTGTCGCGCTAGTCAACGCGTCTATCTCGGCTCCGCCTCCGTTAAGTATGCAGCTGAAGAACTTGAATCCCTCTCCAAAACCCTGCGACCAGTCAATCGGCGGTACAAACTTAGTCATCACGGATGCCCACGCAAGCACTAAAAATATCCTGCCGGTGATTGCCGGATTGGCAAAGTTTCTGCCGATACCACCGAAGAGCATCTTCACCACAAGTATTGCGAATAATCCGCCGACAATAGGCACATAAAAAGGTACGGTTACAGGGAGATTAAGTCCCAACAGCACCCCCGTCACTACCGCCGAACAATCGCCGATTGTGCGCGGCTTCTTGCGGATAATATTGTATATAAACTCACCAAAAACGGTGGATGCAACGCAAACGCCTATAATAAAAAGGGAATAAAAGCCAAAAAAGTAGACCGCCGCAATTATTGCGGGAATAAGCGCAATACATACCTCAAGCATTATGCTCTTGGTCGTAGGCTTAGCCGTTATATGCGGGGAAACCGATACATAATACTTGTCCATTACTTTTTACCCCCTTGCGCCCTCAATAAATTCTTAGCTCTCTTAATACTCATTACTAAGGGACGGTTGGCAGGACACGAATAGCTGCAACAGCCGCACTCAATACAGCTCATAACATGCAGTTTTTCTATCTCCTCCAAATCGTCCTGAAGCGCCGCCTGGTCAATAAACATGGGCATTAGCCGCATAGGGCAGGCATTGGCGCACCTTGCGCAGTTGATGCACGGAGTAATCGGCTCCTCGTTGAACTCGCACTCCTTAAGAAACAATATGGAGGATGTGCCCTTGGTCACGCTTGCCAAAAGATTGGGCTGAGCAAAGCCCATCATCGGCCCGCCGCTTATTACCTTAGCAGTCTCCGGCAACCCGTTTTGCGCCTCAAAAACCGCCTTATAAGTCACGCCTGTATCTATCCAGAAGTTGCCGGGGGCGGCAGAAAGTCCCGAAACGGTCATTGCCCTTCTATACAGTGGAACACTGTTGTCCACCGCATCGTACACCGCGTACGCAGTATGCACATTGTCAACCACGACTCCTACATCAGCAGGCAGTCCGCCTACGGGCACCTTGCGCCTTAGTATCGAATAAATCAGCTGTTTTTCCGCTCCTTGCGGGTACTTTGTCACAAGAGGTATTATATGTATGTTATAAGGACAAGCAGCCTTGAGCGCCTCAATAGCGTCAGGCTTGTTGTCCTCGACTCCGATATATGCCACATCGGCATTTAGAGCGATCATCAGCAGCTCGGTACCTCTTACTACTTCCCTGCTTTTCTCTATGCACAGCCTGTAATCGCATGTAATGTAAGGCTCGCACTCCGCCGCGTTGATTATCAATGTATTAACGGGATTTTTGGGCATCAGCTTGACATGTGTCGGGAAGGTTGCGCCGCCCATTCCGACAATACCCGCCTCCTTGACGCGGGCAATAATCGTGTCCTTGTCGATTGCGCCAATCGGACTGAGGTATTCCCTCTCAAAAAGTCCGTCGTTGTCAATCTCAATATGTACTGCCTTGCCACCGCTTGCCGTAGGTCTTGTCAGTATTGCCTTAACTGTACCCGATACCGACGAAAAAACATTGGCAGACACAAAACCTGCCGCCTTACCTATCAAAGTACCCGCCTTGACGCGGTCTCCAACCGAGACCACCGCCTCGGCAGGCGCTCCAATGTGCTGTGACAGCGAAATGTATACTTGTGACGGTGTGACAAAGTCAGTAAGCGGCAAATGAGAGCTGATATGCTTCCTGCCTTCAGGGTGAATACCCCTTCTAAAAGTAAAGCGCAATGCAGTATCCTCCTTAGTGTTGCGAACACTACAATGATTCTACCACAATATATATTGCTTGTAAAGCGTTGCAAGCATATTGTAAAAAATTTAACAATCTTTTTATTATATTATAATAATATGGATATGCTGACAGAAATTCCTCGTCTCTGCTATTTTATTAATTATTTTCAAAACCTTGCACAAAACTGTTGCCATATGGTTATATATAGGATTATAATAACATTGTTAAAAGAAAAACAAAGTAACAAGGAGATGAATTATGAGAGTGTACAATTTTTCCGCCGGCCCGTCAATGCTGTTTGAAGAAGTACTCGAAGCCGCAAAGAACGATATGCTTGATTACAAAGGCTCGGGCATGAGTGTAATGGAGATGAGTCACCGCAGTAAGGATTACGAGGCAATCCATAACGAATGCATCTCTCTCATCAGAGAGCTTATGGAGATACCCGATAATTACGATGTGCTATTGTTGCAAGGCGGCGCCTCTACCCAGTTCGACGCTGTTCCTCTCAATCTATTGCGCAAGGGTAAGGCTGACTATGTCGTTACAGGCAATTTTGCCAACAGCGCTTACAAATCAGCCATAAAATACGGTGATATTGCTGTTGCGGCATCCTCAAAGGACAAGAATTACACCTATATTCCCGAGCTTACTAATGATTCTTTCCGTAAGGATATTGACTATATCCATATTACTTCCAACAATACTATATTCGGTACAAGATATACGGAGTTTCCTGTTACGGAAGCGCCTCTTGTATGCGATATGAGCTCTGATATCATAAGCCGCAAGGTTGATGTGTCCAAATTCGGACTGATTTATGCAGGCGCGCAAAAGAATCTCAGCTGCGCAGGTCTAACCGTAGTAATCGTCAGAAAAGATTTGCTAGGCAACGCAATGGCAATCTGCCCGACAATGCTTGATTACAAGGTACACGCAGATGCCAACAGCTTGTATAATACTTGTCCTTGCTACTCTATTTATATCGCTATGCTTACCTTCCGCCACCTCAAAGCCATGGGAGGCGTGGACGCAATCAACAAGCTTAACGAGCAGAAGGCAAAGATGCTCTACGATTATATTGATTCAAGTGACTTCTACTACAACCATGTCGATAAAAAAGACCGCTCAATCATGAATGTGCCCTTCGTAATCGACTCAGAAGCTCTCAACGAAAAGTTTGTCAAAGAAGCGTCTGCGGCAGGATTAAAGACATTGAAAGGACACAGATTGGTAGGCGGAATGCGCGCGTCAATCTACAACGCTATGCCGGTTGCGGGCGTGGAAGCTCTAATAGACTTTATGAAAAAATTCGCCCAAGCAAACAAGTAAAGGAGAATGTTATGATAAAAATACAAAAGCTCAACGAAATCAGCCCGTTGATTTTTAATATCTTAGACCATAGATACACGGTAGAGAAAGATGAGTCCAATCCGGACGCAGTGCTTGTAAGAAGCGCGGTAATGCAGGATTATCCGATTGGCAGCAGACTGATTGCCGTAGCAAGAGCGGGCGCAGGCGTTAACAATATACCCCTTGACCGGATGAGCGAGGCGGGAGTAACCGTATTCAACACTCCGGGCGCCAATGCCAATGCAGTCAAGGAGCTTATCCTGACCAGTATGCTGATTGCCAACCGCGATATCATCGGCGGTGTCAACTGGACACAGTCGCTTGCCGGTCAGGCTGACGCGGCGAAGCAGGTAGAATCCGGCAAAAAAGCATTTATCGGCCCGGAAATATTCGGCAAAACAATCGGTATCATCGGTCTAGGCGCAATAGGCGCGCTGGTGGCTGACGCAGTTGTACATCTTGGAATGAATGTAATCGCTTATGACCCGTATGTGACAGAGCAGACAAAAGCCGCGATGCACAAAGCAATAGAGTTTACTGACGATTTGGACTGCCTGTACAAAAACTCCGACTACATTACACTGCATATACCGCTCAACAACTCAACCCGTTGTCTGATTAACGCCGAAACCATTGCAAAAATGAAGGATGAAGTAAGGATAATCAACGCCGCAAGAGGCGAGTTGGTCGATAATGTTGCAATTATTGATGCGCTTAATTCGGGCAAGGTCGCAAAGTATGTTACCGATTTTCCGAATGTTGAGGTAATCGGCAAGCACTCCAACATTATAACAATACCCCACCTTGGCGCATCCACTCCGGAGGCGGAAGATAACTGCGCAATTATGGCGGCAAAGCAGATCAAGGATTTTATTGAGAACGGCAATATTGTCAACAGCGTCAATTATCCCAATATGAGCGCGGAAAAGACAGGCAATTACCGCGTAACAGTGCTTTCCAAAGAGAATATTCTGCATGACGCCATAGCCTCTCTCACAAACTACACCATCAAAGGTTCTGTAAGCGGCTCGAGAAACGGGTACAATTATTATATAATTGACATCGATTCGGAGCCTGGGACGGAGGTCATTGCTTCCCTGCAGTCAAAGGCGCTCAAAGTCAGACTATTGAAGTAGTTGTATCAGGGATATTCTTATCAAAACATCTTAACCATAATATGACGCGTTGGGGACAACGCGTTTTATTATGCAAAAATTATTGTGCTGTATGTAAAAATTTGGTATAATTATTGCATTATATCGAAAGTAAAACTGTTTAGCTTTCGCAAAATAAAATTATAAGGAGATAATTATGAGCGTAATTTTTGCTGATTCTAACTGTGAATTATGGTACACTATGGTACCGGAACTCGGCTATCAACTCATTAAAATGCCCTACACTATTGACGATGAAGAAATATTTTATGACCTCGGCGAAAAAGTCGATTTCAAGGCCTTCTACGACAAGGTAAGAAAGGGCAGTATGCCCGTAACTTCCGCGCTTAATCCCGCTCAATATATCGAAATATTTAAGCCTTTTTTTGAGAAAGGCGAGGACATTCTGTATATTTCGTTCAGTTCAGAGCTCTCTGCTACATTTAATCATTTGGAAACTGCGCTTGCAGAGCTGAAAGCCAGCTATCCCAAAGCAAAATTCAGAAGATTCGACACCCGCAGCATCAGCTGGGGAGGCGGCTTGCAGGTCTACTATGCAATGAAAGAGTTCCAAAAAGGCAAAACACTTGATGAGGTCGTAGCTTTTCTTGAAAGCTTTAAGGATAGGATAGGAGTTTATTTCATGGTGGACAGTCTTCAGCACCTTAAGAAAGGCGGCAGACTTACCGGTCTTCAGGCGGCATTGGGCACACTCCTTGCAGTCAAGCCTATATTGACAATAACAGACGGCAAGCTCGGCGTCACAACCAAAGCCAACGGAGTAGCCAAGGCAATAGGCTATATTGTCGAGCATGTCAAAGAAAAGGCAACCGAGCTGGACAAATATCCCGTTGTAGTGGTTGATGCTGACAATCCGGAAGCCGCCGAAAAGCTTATCTCAAAGCTAAAAGAGACACTCGGCAATATCGAGATATGGCACCACCCCGTAGGCCCGGTTATCGGCACGCATTGCGGCCCGGGCACATTGGGCGTGATATTCCACAGCTGATAAGCATCCTAATTATTCGGTCAACACAATAAAAAATCGGTGATACTCACCGATTTTTTTGTGTTAATATCTCTTTTTGCCGCGCATGCTTCTATCCGTTACACCGGACAAGTCACGACACCTGTATTAAGGTTGATCCTGCCGGTCATATATTTTATAGTTATCTCAACCGTCTTCTCGTTCCAATTAATGGTTGGCACAATTCCGCTGGAAATCTTATATGTAGAGCCGCTAATAGAGGGGTCTATGTAGTTCTTGAAATCTTGCTCGGTACCAAATCCACCCGTCTCCGCCACCCATGCATCATATGCCGCCTTGTACTTCGGCAACTCTGACACGACAGTGCTCTTAGTCGCCCTGTTGGATATGCCTATTATAGATACAGTTGCAACCGCAGTTAAAATTGCAAGGATGGCGATTACAATAATTAGCTCTACTAATGTGAATCCCTTCTTGATTTTGCCGCTCTTCCAACCCGTTATGCTCAATAACACAGCTTCCTCCTATAATAATTATGAAAATATCACCTCAGGATGCCTGAGGTGATATCAATGATTAAGTGCCCGTTATACTCCGGTAATTGCCCCGGTAACCACATTAATAGTACCGGTCTTTCCGTTAAGGGTCAGCGCAACGGTCTTTGTGGCATCTGTAGCCCATGTGCCATAGGTCGCCGTATCCGAACCCGTAATTCTATAGTCACCCGTTGTTGGATGAACATATGCCTTGTATTGAGCAAGTGTGCCGCCAGTGCCGGCCTCCGTTAACCAGACATCGTAGGCTGCTTTGTATTTCTGTAAATCTGCCTTAAGAGCATTATCTCTTGACCTGTTGACAATGCCCGTAATGGATACGGTTGCAACTGCGGCAAGTATTGCAAGAATAGCTATAACAACTATCAACTCAACTAGCGTAAAGCCTTTCTTATTCTTTCTTATTCTCATATTAACCTCCATGTAGTAGCATTTAGCTAAAAGTATTATACTTCAAAAACTATGCATTGTCAATACCGCTTTTTTCAAAATATACTATATTTTATTCGAAAAACTCAATTTTATTTCTTATATTTCAATATCACTTTATTATTATCCGTATTCGATAGTTTTTTTGCATTTTTTGAGAGCGAATATGCCTTGGCGAATGAATAAGCGCATATTATTATCCCGAAGGCAGAAATAATCGGATAGACAATGTTTACAAGCCGCATAAATCCTGCTAGAGCAAGCGCCGAACCCGATGCAATTATAACGCCGTGCCTTATGCTTTGCTGCTTGATACTGCCGCTCAGCTGTTGGCTCACTATATTATTACAGCTGGTGACGGTGGTAAAAATTGCAATAAGTATTACAATTATTCCGAGATTAGCGCAACCAACCTTAGCCGATAGTATTAGAAATGGCATGGAAAATTGCTTAAAAACTGCTATTCTTGTAATCATGCAAAACATCAGCGCAAAGATAAATACCGCGGTTGCCGCGCTGCTCAACACCTTCTGCCCCGAGCTCATGCCTTTTCCTGCCGAGCGCATAATTTTTGCCGCGAAAAGCATATTCATTGCGGCGTAGCCTATAGCGCTGATTGGGCGAAGTCCTCCCGTAAGCGGCACATAGCTGCTGCGCATGGATACAATAATTACCGCAGTCAAAAGAAAGGGTATCAGCAAAAAATTAACTTTTTTCAGCATGTTTATCGAATTGGAAAACAATGCCGCACTAATTGCCAAAAACAATCCGGCTAAAGGAATCTTTAATTCGGCGCTCACGATTTCTTCAGCCGCGGCAAGCATTACCGCGTATACAAAGAATGCGGAGATAACAGTCACATAATTAACCGCCTTGCTAATTAAGCTCTTTGGATTATCCTGATATTCGGACATATGCAAAAATATATAACAAAATAGTCCCATAAAAACAGAAGAAATAACTATGCTTGCAATGTTGCCGTCCGCAAAATACAAACAAAGCTCCCTGCCTGTTGCGAATCCCGCCCCGATAACCGTCCCCGCAAACAGGGCGGCGACCTTCAAAGAATTAATTAATCCGCGCATAGTACTATTATGCTTCTGCGCTCGCAAGTATGAATGATGGCCGCCCTGACAAAAGATGTAACAATCAACTGTAAGTTAAGTGTTATCCCGCCCTAATAAAAAAACGCTTTCAGGCACGGAAAGCGCTTAATTATTATTCAAAATACCTAGCTGAGCTCGTCTAATGTCTTGCCGAAGCTATCCTCGAACTGTTCGAGAAAATAATCAACCTCGGGCAGAGAATAGCCTGCTATATCTTTGCCGAGCGACTCGCGTGCCGACCTGAATTCGTTGTTGCCCGAGGACAGCTCTTCAACGCATTTTATATACGCGCATATTTTATCGGCAGCCTTGAGCAGTCTGTCCTCATAGCTGTCGGTATCCGCGCCAATCAAGCCCATATAATCCTCACACAGCGCCTTGGGCAGCATACCGAGCAGCTTCTCCGCCGCAACACTTTCCAAAGCTTTGTAAGAGCTGTTGATATCGGGATTGGAATATTTGACAGGAGTGGGCAAATCGCCGATAAGCACCTCGCTGGCATCATGATAAATGCCTCTTAACGCAAGCCTCTCCGCATTGACCGCGCCGCCGAAAATTCTATTGTTAATCAGCGCAAGACAATGCGCCACCGCGGCAACCATCATTGAATGCTCCGCGATATTCTCGGTATAATTGTTGCGCATAAGCGACCAGCGGTTGATGTACTTCATGCGCGAAATTATGGCAAAAAAGCTGTTCATACTCACTCTCCCGTCGGCAAGATTAGAGCCTGTCCGCTATCCTCTCAAGAAATTCCTTGCTGTTAAGCTCGACCTTTTGTATCCCTTCTCTATCAAACATCGCAACGAGATCTTTTGTCATCATCCCGCTCTCTATTGTGTCTATTGAAGCCTTCTCCAGCCGGTCGGCGAACTCCGCTAACTCGGGCAGATTGTCAAGCTCTCCGCGCTTACGCAATGCGCCCGTCCAGGCAAAAATGGTTGCCATTGAATTGGTCGATGTCTCCCCTCCCTTAAGATGCTTGTAATAATGACGAGTCACGGTGCCGTGAGCTGCCTCGTATTCGTAAAAACCTTCGGGCGAAACCAGTACCGATGTCATCATTGCCAAACTGCCGAACGCAGTCGCGACCATATCGCTCATAACATCGCCGTCATAGTTTTTGCACGCCCATATAAAGCCGCCGCTGCTCCTTACTACCCGCGCCACCGCGTCATCAATAAGCGTGTAAAAGTATTCTATGCCGCAAGAGGCGAACTTGTCCTTATATTCTTGCTCAAATATCTCGGCAAAAATGTCCTTAAAGCGGTGGTCGTAGACCTTGCTAATCGTGTCCTTAGTCGCGAACCACAGCTCCATTTTCTTGTCGAGGGCATAATTAAAACAGCTTCTTGCAAAGCTCTCTATACTGCTGTCAAGGTTGTGCATTCCCATGGCTATGCCGTCACCCTTAAACTTGATAATCTCTCTGCGTATTTCTTTGCCTACAGTGGTTACTACAAGCTCGCACAGGCTGTCTTTCTCTACTCTAAGCTCAGTGTTTTTGTACACATCGCCGTAGGCGTGACGGGCAATAATAATGGGCGCCTTCCAGTTGGGTATAATGGGGGTTATGCCTTTGACCATTATCGGCTCGCGAAACACCGTACCGTCGAGAATAGCCCTTATTGTGCCGTTGGGGCTCTTCCACATTTCTGAAAGCTTATACTCCTCTACTCTCTGCGCGTTGGGCGTAATCGTGGCGCACTTGACGCCCACACCGTACTTCTTTATCGCATTGGCCGCCTCTACCGTGATTTTGTCCTTGGTAGCCTCTCTGTACTCTAGTGACAAGTCGTAATATTCACTCTTAAGCTCGACATACGGAAGTATCAAAATATCTTTTATCCACTTCCAAAGTACTCTTGTCATTTCATCGCCGTCTATCTCGACAATAGGCGTAGTCATACGGATTTTTGCCATTATGCACCTTCCTGATTAGTATAATAAAATGATAAACCATTACCAAAATAAAATCAAGCGAATTGACTTCCAATCAAGCATTATTGAATTATTCGGACTATTTGCTTGACTTGAAAATGCCGTTATTCGAAATATACTGCTTCAGTACATCCGTATGATATGAGATATTTTTTACAGCGCCTTTGGATATTGCCTCTTCGATTATCATATCCAATAATTTAGCAAAAGGCAATCCGCGCTCAGAAAACAGATAATAGGCAAGCGACCCGGGTATTGTGTTGATTTCGTTGATATAAAGCTTATTTTCGGGTGTCGAATATAGATAATCCATCCTTACAACGCCCGAAAGCCTGAGAGTCCTGTATATTGATTCTGTAGTATTTTTTACCAAACATTCCAATTCTAGAGGGATATTAGCAGGCAGCTCCTTTTCTGCCCGCACTTTGCCGGTATTGTTATATTTTTCCGAAAAGGTCAGGTATTCCTGCCACGAAACCGGCTTTTCTATTGCGCTGACTATTATTTTGCCCTGATAGGCGAATGCAGCGCAGTTAAGTTCCTCGCGCTCAAGCAGAGCGCGCTCCACCAGCACATCATCGTCAAATGCCTTAGCTGTGTCCACTGCCGCCCTCAGCTCTTCTTCGTTATGCGCCATCTCTATCCCGATACTTGAGCCGAGATTGACAGGCTTGACAATCAGCGGATAGCATAGTCTATTAACAGCGTCCTCATCAGACAACAGCGCGCCCTCCACCGCGGGAACGCCCATTGCGCTGAAAACCGCCTTTGATACCCATTTGTTCATTCCCACGGCGCTCATCCCTGCGCTAGGCGCGGTATGAGGGATGCCGTAGTATTCGAGGATGCCCTGCAAGACCCCGTTCTCCCCCTCTCCGCCGTGCGTTGCGGCAAGCGCGCAATCAAGCTTGATACGGCGCAATCCAACACGCAATCCGCCTTGAATAAAGGTATACTGTCTTGAGGGCGAAAAATCAATATATGTTGCAAAACTTTGAGGGTTTTTGACCGAATAAAGACAACCGTCTTTCATGTATACCGGCACAATTTTATACTTTTTTGCGTCTAAATAAGTCATTACCTGTATAGCAGTAATTATTGATATATCGTGCTCGTAAGAGCGTCCGCCGTAGAATATCGCTATGGTTTTCATACATCTCCTATTAATTGCGCATTTTGTCTGCCCTGCCTCATATTGAGTAATATGGAGGCAAATCGGCAAGTATCAGCAAGATATCTCCCTTTCGCAGCATGTCTGCGTACAATGCCTTGCATTCCTCCATATTCTTCACCGTTATAGCACTGCATCGCGCTTTGTTGCTCATTGCGCCCATTATGATTTCTTTTTTGTATTTTTCTCCGATAATTATCAAAATGTCCGCCGTCTCGCTTATCCATTCGCCAAGCAACTGGTTATATTCTTTTGTTTTTTCTCCAAGCTCGACAAAGCCTGATACCGCTACAATCTTTCTGCCGCCGAACATACTCAATGTGTCAAGAGCAGCCCTTGCCCCTTCAGGATTAATGTTGTAGCTGTCGTCAATAATCGTTATACCTCTCTCCGTTACCGTTATTTCCTGACGGTGTGGCAGCGGCTCTAGCGCCTCTACGGCATATTCAATATCTTCAAAGCTGATATTGAGGCTGACCGCGACCGCTACCGCCATCGCGATATTGACAATATTGTGCCTTCCCATTAGACGCGTTCTGAGCTTAATCCGTTTCCCTCCGAACCTTATGTCAAAATGACTGCCGTTTGTGTCGTAATACTCATCGCATATCTCAAAATCCATTGCCTCGCACGGGGCGAAACCCACTCTGATAAAGCCGCAGTCCTTGCATTGACTATCTATTATATGATTATCGGCGTTGACTACGCCGATTTTTGCACAATCAACCAAAACGCGTTTTTCTTCAAGAATGTTTTCGAGGCTTTTGAATGTTTCGAGATGTTGTTCGGCAATACCTGTGAGCACTCCGATGTCGGGCTGGACAATCTCCACAAGCTCGCGTATATCACCCTTTCTCCTTGCGCCCATTTCAGCGACAAAAACTTCACAGTTGTCGGCCATTTTTTCCACAGTTTTGCTAATTCCAAGAGGTGTGTTGTAATTGCCCTCAGTGAAGGCTGCCCTGTATTTGCGCTGGAGAATAGCAACCAGTATTGCTTTTACGCTGGTTTTGCCATAACTGCCCGTTATACCTATCTTTATCAGTCCGCTACGCGAGAGCTTCTGCTTTGCTCTCTCAATATACTTCTGATTGTTTTTTTTCTCAAATGGCGTCAAAATTATATTAGACAGCATTGCAATGGGCAGAGAAAAAAGAATAATAAGCGGCAATACTGACATAATTGATTGATAACAAAAACATATCGAGGTGACAGCGAGAGTAATAACTATATACATCGCGCTCAATCTAAGCATGCGATTGGTATACTTTACCTTAGAATCAAAGTATCTAGCGCTTTTGTATATGACCACCGCAAGCGGCGGCAGATATGAAAGCACATAAAACGGGCTTCTCCAGCTGCTCGCGGCAAACACCGACCACGCCACAAC
>CAYTUT010000033.1:0-12887 GCA_964441295.1 uncultured Christensenellaceae bacterium
TGGCAAGTTTTGTTCATACCCTTTATGGGAAGTTACTACAACGCTTTCCGCGGTCGCAATGGGCCGCATTCCTGCCGATACTGTGATACTTAATGCGAGGCTGATCAATGTGTGCACAAAGGAAATCATCGACAACACCGATGTTGCGATATCCAAAGGGCGCATAGCCTTAGTCGGCAGCGCTTCGCACTGTATCGGCAGCGATACCGAGATAATCGACGCCGAAGGCTGTTATATTGCGCCCGGCTTTTTGGACGGTCATATACATATCGAATCTTCAATGTTGTCAGCGGGTGAATATGCGCGGGCGGTGATACCGCACGGCACTGTCGGGATATACCCCGACCCGCACGAGATATGCAATGTATTGGGGCTCGGCGGTGTCAAGTGCATGATTGAGGACGCGGCGCGTACCCCCTTAAAGACAATGTTCACCATACCTTCCTGCGTGCCTGCCGTTCCCGGCTTTGAGGATTCGGGCGCTTCTATCTCAGCCGACGACATAAAAAAGACGATGCAATGGGACAGCGTGGTCGGATTAGGCGAGATGATGAACTTCCCGGGTATACTCAATTCGGATCGAAAAGCGCACAATATAGTCCGCGAAACACTGCTTGCAGACAAGATTGTTACCGGACACTATTCCATGCCCGAGACAGCAAAGGGGCTTAATGCCTACATCTCTTCAGGCGCGAGAAACTGCCACGAATCGACCCGCGCAATCGATGCCCTGGAAAAGATGCGGAGAGGTCAGACTGCATTTTTCCGCGAAGGCTCTGCCTGGCACGATCTTAGCGAGGTATCCAAAGCCATCGCGGGCAAAAACCTTGATACGCGCTTTGCAAGCTTATGCTCGGATGACGCCCACCCTAACACCATTGTAGCCAAAGGGCATCTGGACTATATTGTCAAAAGAGCGGTCGAAGAAGGCATAGATATACTCACCGCAATACAGATGGTGACAATTCAATATCTCCCTCAAAGTGCGCGGACATAGTCTTTATCGGCGACTTGCAGCAACTTAATATAAAGCGAGTAATAATAGACGGCAAAACCGTCGCATTAGACGCCAAGCTCACTGTGGAAATACCTCCCTATACCTACCCCGAATGGGCAAGGCAATCAATGATGGTCGGCGAGAAAATCACCGCCGATAGCTTCAAGTTGAAAGCTCCGGGCAACAACACCGTGCAAAAGGTACGCGTAATAGAGGTTATACCCGCGCGCGTAGGCACGGTAGCCTGCGAAGCTGTTCTTGATACCGTTGACGGTTATTTGCCATCGGCTGTGTCCAAGGATATTCTTAAGGCGGTTGTTTTTGAGCGGCACAAGTCGACCGGGACAAAAGGCTTTGGCTTTGTCAAAGGCTTCGGAATAGACGCGGGAGCTATGGCATCAACTGTTGCCCATGACGCCCACAATCTAATGGTTATCGGCACTAACGACGAGGATATGGCGCTTGCGGCTAACACATTAATAGCGTCAGGCGGCGGCTTAGTGACTGTAAAAAACGGTAAGGTGTTAGCGCATGTACCACTGCCGATAGCCGGGCTGATGAATGACAAATCCGCTCATGAGATGAGTAACCTCATCGAAAAGCTCGAGCGCTCTTGGGATGATATCGGATGCCGCATGCCCTCGCCCTTCATGACAATGGCGCTGATACCCTTAGCGTGCATACCCGAGTTGCGTCTAACCAACAGGGGGCTAGTTGACTGCTTAAATTTTGATTTTGTAAGCTTATTTGTGGATTAAGTATCCCTTTGCCTGCTTGAATGCGGATTTTTGCGGTTAAAACAGTTGTAATACAAAAACGGGTTGATTGCTCAACCCGTTTTTTTGTATCAGCTAGCCAAAGCCTGACTAAATCCTGTTGGCAGGTATATCAAGTATGGTCGCAAAACCCTTCTCGAGGTCCTCATCTGTGGGAATATAATCGGTCATGGTCTTATTGTTATAGGCAATATATGCTGCCAAATCAAAATAGCCTGTGCCGGTCAACCCGAACAAAATCTTCTTCTTTTCGCCTGTCTCTTTGCATTTCAACGCCTCATCAAGAGCAACTCGGATTGCATGCGCTGACTCGGGTGCGGGCAATATGCCCTCAGTCTTTGCAAACTGTACTGCGGCATCGAATACGCTTGTCTGCTCTACCGCCTTTGCCTTCAAATATCCATCCCTATACAGCTTTGTGATGATAGGACTCATGCCGTGATAACGCAATCCGCCTGCGTGGTTGGGTGAGGGAATAAAGCCGGAGCCGAGAGTATACATGCGCAGCAACGGAGTCATCCTGCCGGTATCGCCGAAATCATAGGCGTATCTTCCGCGTGTCAGAGAGGGACACGATGCGGGTTCCACCGCAACAAACTCTATATTGTTTTTGCCCTCTATCTTGTCCGCCATGAACGGGGCGATCAAGCCGCCTAGATTGCTGCCGCCGCCCGCACAGCCGATAACCATATCGATGTCGATACCGTACTTCTCCAGTGCAATTTTTGCTTCCTGTCCGATTACAGACTGATGCAGCAGTACATGGTCAAGCACACTGCCCAAAACATAACGGCACTGCTCTTTTGAAAAAGCTGTTTCGAGCGCTTCGGATATAGCGCAGCCCAAAGAGCCTCCCGTTGTCGGTTGATCTAATAATATTCTTCTGCCCACCTCTGTCTTGTTTGACGGAGAAGGTGTCACATGACCGCCATATGTTTCCATAACTGCTTTGCGGTATGGCTTTTGCTCACTGCTGACCTTAACCATGAAAATATCTAGGTCGATATTGAAGTAAGCGCATGCCATTGACAATGCGGTGCCCCATTGACCGGCGCCCGTCTCGGTTGTAAGAGATTTTAATCCTTGCTGCTTTGCATAATATACTTGCGCTACCGCCGAATTGAGCTTGTGCGAGCCGGATGTATTGTTGCCCTCGAATTTGTAGTAAATTTCGGCAGGTGTGCCGAGCGCTTTTTCTAAGCAATACGCTCTCACCAGCGGTGACGGACGGTACATCTTGTAAAACTCTATCAATTCATCAGGTATCTGTATCAATTTGTCCGTTTGGTTGAGCTCCTGCGCTACCAGCTCCTTACAAAACACCGGCTCTAAGTCGGCGGCCGTACAGGGCTGCATTGTCCCCGGATGCAAAAACGGGTCATGCTGTTCTTTCATAAACGCCTTGATATTAAAGAAATTTCTCGGCATCTCGTCTTCTGATAAATATATCTTTGTAGGTATTTTCTTGTTTTCCATAATCGTTCTCCTTCAATAATTTAGTTTTTGCCCTAAGGCTGATAATAGTAGTAATAGTAACTAACGGCTTTTCATTATTTCGCCATTCGCCATCGGAATATGCTTGAGTTGAATAATGTTTTCATTTTTTCTCCTTTACGCTTGGGACCCTTTGCGTCGCTTTCTGCAATAACATCTCTAATATTGCAAAACAAAAACGGTGATGATTCGCTTGGGACGATTCATCACCGTGTTGCCACCCAATTTCATAGCAAATAATGCTACCTTAATTTTCGAGTACCATCATACTCTATCCCTTTAACGCTGGATTGCGTCAGAAGCTACTACAGTTCACCCCTGCCCTCAATAGTCCATTCGCAAACGCTCGATCTCTTTGTCACACCTACCCAAAGCTCTCTGTGCACCGAAGCTGTCTGTTACTACTCTATCTCAACGGTTTCTATCTTTTCTTCATATTAGCACTGTTTTTTGGCGCTGTCAATGTTTTTTGTCAAAAAATTTATTAAAAAAATCAGCATTTTCAAGCCAAAAACTCTAATATAGAATATATTATGCGCAAAACTGCCTGTTTGATGCTGTCCTATCAGGCTTTTTCGTCGAAGCTTTCTTTTTGCGTTATCCACAGTCTTTCCCTTGAAAAACCGGTAATCTTCTCGAACAGCAATATATCCTCTTCGGGAATATCCACAAAACCGTATTGCTTTTTAAGACTGATTGCATCCTTAATTTTGCGGTGCGCTTTGGAATCAAGATCGTATGTCTTTGATACAATCAGCATTATGATACTGCAGATAACAGGCACGCCGCAGAGCATTATCTTGACAGCGATAATCGCATTGGGATTGACTGTTTCGGGAGTCACCTCACCGGCTTCCAGACCGAATAGCTTGAGTATCACACCGAACAGCGTAAGGGACAGTCCTCCGACAATTTTTCTCCCCATTGTGGTCAATCCTGCGCTGACCCCCTCTCTCCGCTTGCCATTAATCAATTCGTCCACATCGCTAAGGTCAGGCAATAAGGTGTACGGCACAAACGCTAGACAAGAAGAGCCCATACCGCCTATTACGCATGCGGCTATGTACCACCACGGCGATGTGCCGGGATTGACAAAAATAACCATGATGGAAAAAATTATTATCAAGGGCAAATCTACAAGATATGGTCTGTGCTTATTGTATTTTTTCATCATCAGCACATTCGGTATAAAGAAAGATATCTCAAACGCGCCTTTGATATTGATAACGCAAAATACAAGGGTGAAGGACAAAACAAAGTTTTGCACATTGCCGAACACCATATACACAAACATGACGAGAGCGGCGGCAAGCGCAGAGGACACGAATGCGCCCGAAAGAGCCAGCGCGTAATACTTTTTGTACAGCTTGTTTTGCAATATTTCGCCATATTCGCGGAATACCGACTTAATGTTGACCGCCTTTGGAATACTGGGATTATGCTTTTCCTCAGTGCCGAAAAAAGTTGTAATCATCGGGATAGTAAAGAATACGCCTAGCACAAGACCTAGGATAATAAAGTCATTGACATTAGCAAAGGAGAGTTTTTCAGTCGCCACGATTCTCTCGTATATCCAAGTAGACAGCACGCATCCAACGCCCGAAAAAACCATTCTCAAGCTGGAATAATTGGTACGCTCGTCGTAGCTTTCGACGATTCTTGGCAGCAATGCTTCGTAAGGCACAATAGCGATAGTGTAAGCTGTGCTAAACAATATATAAGCGAAAGAGAAGTACAAAAACATTCCCAACTGAGTAGCTATGCCAAAGCTGTACCAAAGCATAAAGTATGTAACAAAAATGGGTACTACAGAGATAATAAACCATGGACGGCAGCTGCCGAATCTCGTACGCGTGCGGTCAACTATAACACCCATAACCGGGTCGGTTATCCCGTCCCATATCTTGCCTATTGCGGGCACAAGCGCGGCAAGCAGCGGGTCCAACCCCATAACATATAAGAGAAATGAAAGGTAATACATTTGTATTACCTGCAAAACGCCGCCTCCAAGCATATCGCCGCTGCTGTACGACAGCATGCCTAACAGCTTCTTTCTCTTCAGTGTCCTATCCGAATGCATGGGGCAATTATAACTTAAGCACTATCTCTTGTCAACCCCACAACCGTCATTATCTTCATTTTGCCCTTGCGCAGTGCTTTTTTGTGTATCGGGCGCTGTCTCTTTTTCTACTGAACTATTATCTGCAAAGAAGTTTTTCACATATTTTATCCGACTTAATGCCAATGTAATAGCTATGCCCGCAACAGCTGATACACCGCCTTGAATTAGATTGAAAGGTATGTCAGCTACGGCGACTGCAAAGCCCGTCCTGAAGCTTCCCGAAGACAGTCCCTCAAGTATCCAGCCTCCGAAGAAATAGCCTGTTACCATAATAAGGGCAGCTATGGTCATTGCGATTATGCAGCCAAATACATCTTTGAGTCTGAGCTTCCTCAGCACTAGGATAATTAATCCGCATAACAGACCCTCCAGCCCCTTTACGATAAAAGTAACCGGAATCCACTTCGGCGCAAACACCAAATCGGCGATTGAAGAGCCTACCGCTCCCGAAAAAAAACCACCCAGCGGTCCAAGCAGCGCCGCCGCGACAAAGATAATTGTATCGCCGAAGTTGACATATCCGCCGCTGCCCGAAATGGGTATCGTAATTACCATTGTCGCAGCTGCAACAAGGGCTGTAAATATTGCTGTAAGGCTGATAGTTTTTAGATGTTTTACTCTCATAATAACCTGCTCCTTATAATTATTTGCGGTTGTGTGAAGCTGCTCTAATGGTACCGCAAAAAAATACGCCCATACTTTGGGCGTACACAAAAACAATACTACAACTGCGCAAGCAATTAAATGTATTCTTTCCCATCCAGACTTTACTGACGGTTGCGGAATCTCACCGCATCAACTGTTGGGGCTGTTGGACTCGTCTGCTATCGCAGCATTACCACCGATCGGGAATCACACCCTACCCAAAGAATTATCTTGATTATAACGGCGCCGATAACGATTGTCAACTATTTGTTTATGCTCATTTTGAAAGCGTTCAGCGCCTCCTTATATCCTTCAAAGCCCTTTCCGCATATGCTTTTGAAGGCATACTCTTTTATGTAGCTCTTCTTCCGATACTGCTCACGCTCGTTGATATCGGTCAGATGAACCTCAACTGTAGGAAGGTTGACGGCCTTCAACGCGTCCAAAATAGCTATACTTGTATGAGTATATGCTCCGGCATTAATGACAATACCATCGTAGTACTTCATCGCTGCTTGGATAATATCAACAATTTTACCCTCGTGATTTGACTGTACTACTTTCACATTTATCTTAGCTTTCTTGGCGCAGTCTTTAATAAAATTGACAAGGTCGCTATAGCTCCGCTCACCGTAAATATATTGCTCTCTAATACCGAGCATATTAAGATTAGGCCCGTTAATTACCAAAATATTCATTTATCTTCTCCTCTATTTGCGTAACACATTCCTCGATATTTTCACTCTCAACTACTATATCGGCAAGACGCTCGTATATTGCTTTGCGCTTATCGAAAAGCGCCTGTAAAGCCGCTTTGTCCTTTGCAAGCGGTCTGCCGCTTGTCTCCAGATTGTTGATATCTCTTTTGATATATATGACAATCCCATTTTGCTTGAGCCCCTCGCGGTTTATGGGGCTAAGCACCGCTCCGCCTCCGGTTGCAATCACCTGCCCCGTCTTTTTGGTTATCTGCGCAAGCACTTCTCTCTCCATCTCCCTAAAGACTTCTTCGCCCTCATCCTCAAATATTCGCGCAATGCTTTTGCCGCTCCTTTCTACTATCAGACTGTCCGTGTCCACAAAACACCTGTTGGTTCGTTCGGCTAGCATACGGCCCTTTGTTGTCTTGCCTGATGACGGCATCCCTATCAGGACAAAGTTGACGAACCGCTTTTTCAGCCTGCAAAATACGCTGTCAATAAGGCTGTCATCGGCAGGCTCGCCAAGAAACAAGTCCCTTGCATATTTTGCCTGCGCTACAAGCATCAGCAGTCCGTCAGTACACTTAATTCCTAATGCCTCGGCTTCAAGCGCCAATGCAGATTTGAGAGGGTTGTATATCACCTCGCCCACTCCCTCCAGCTTTGGCAATAGAGCAAGCTCTACGGGTTTTCCGCCGTTATTAGGATACATCCCCACAGGAGTGGTGTTGATCAGCACCTGCGCATCGCTGTGCAATATATTATAATTGGTGTAGTTGACGGCGCTGTTTCTGCCCACCGTCACGACCTCTCTGGCATGCGCATCCCTAGCTACTGCCAAGGCGGTGTTTGAAGTGCCTCCACTGCCTAAAACAAGCACTTTTTTGTCCTTCAATTCTATACCCGCCTTATTAAGGATATACCGCATGCCGTAATAATCGGTGTTGTACCCTATGAGCTTTCCGCCGCGATTAATCACTGTATTAACCGATTGCAATGCGCTAGCCTCGGCGCTCAATTCGTCAAGATAAGCAATAACCTCTTTTTTATAGGGAATGGTCACATTGAAAGCGTCGAATACTCCGCTTTTGACAAACTCTTGCAGCTCCTCCTTTTTAAGCTCGGCATGGACATACTCATAACCGAACTCTCTGTGCACCAAAGCCGAATAGCTGTGCGAGAGATTTCCGCCGATTAATCCGTATTTCATTACATCACCTCTTGATAACTGCCCAAGAAATCGAACCTTTCCGAACCGTTGTCCAGCTCGGCAATAAGATTGAGCACATCGGGCTTTGCTATATCGCCCTCAAAGTCAAAATAGAAAGCAAATTCAAAATCCGTGTTGGGAAGAGGTCTGGATTCGAGCTTGGTAAGATTCAAGCCGAGCGTGGAAAACCTCGACAGCATTTTGTTAAGACTGCCCGGAGAGTGCGGCAGATTGACCATTACACTGATTTTGTTGGCAAAGGGGTACAGTTTAAGGGTTTTTGATATGCAAATAAACCTTGTGTAATTATTCATACTGCTCTGCACATTGTTTTCCAATATTGTCAGACCGTATATCGAGGCGCACTCCTTCGATGAAATCGCAGCCACATCTCTCCTTTCGCTATTAGCAACGAACTGGGCGGCGGCGGCGGTGTTTTCACATACTGTTACCTTGACATTTTTGAGTTTCTTGATAAGGTCGCCGCATTGATTGATAGCGTGCTCGTGAGAGATTATCTCGCGGATATCGGTAATATGCACGCCCTTCTTAACCAGCAAGCTATGCTGAACGGGCAATTTTATACTTTTGACAATATAAAACTTATGCTCCCTCATAAGGTCATACACAGAGTTAACCGAACCTACGGTGCTGTTCTCTATCGGAAGTATTCCGAACTCGCAAAGCCCTTTTTCAATGGCATTAAACACACCCTCAAAACTGCGAAAATATGTAATATCCGATAGCTCAAAGAGCTTTTCGGCGGCAAGAGAGGAGAATGCTCCCTCCACTCCCTGACACGCTATATTGGCGCTTACAGGAAAACTGCCCCTGCCCTCAAGCAGTACTTTCTTGATTTGCTCGCTCACATTAGAAGAAAGATGCATGTATTGTGTCTGATATGCCTTGCTCGTATCGAATAATGCGTTAAAGACCTGTTTTGTGTATACCATTATCTCCGGATTGACTAGCTTTGTAACCCGGTTGACAATATTCTTTTCCCTATTGCAATCCAATACATAGTTGTTTGTCTTGGCTTTCTCCAGCCCGATAACCTTTGCGCATGCCATGCGGCGGTCATACAGATTGGCTATTTGGTCGTCTATCTCATCTATTTCCCTTCTTGCTTCTTCTATACTACTCATAAATAACTCCTAATTATGCTTTTTTATATGCTTTAGACCGGCTTTGACTCCAGCAGGCTGTCCAACAGGCTTATTGCCGCGACTGCCTCCACAACCGGCACAGCCCGTGGAACTATACATGCGTCATGTCTGCCCTCAATTTGTATGGTTGCCATGTCCTGTTTTGTCAAATCCACTGTCTTTTGAGGGGTTGCAATGGACGGCGTGGGCTTAAACGCCACTCTGAATGTAAGAGGCATTCCGTTAGATATACCCCCGTTAATGCCGCCATTGTGGTTGGTGAGCGTCTTAACCTTTCCATTGTCGTAATAAAATATGTCATTGGCGACACTGCCTTTCATTGCGGCAAAATTAAATCCACTGCCAAACTCTACAGCTTTAACGGCAGGTATGCCGAAGAGCGCGCAGGATATCTTGCCCTCAAGCCCCTCAAACATTGCATCGCCCAGCCCTATGGGGAGGTTGAAAGCAATGCCTTCCACAATGCCGCCTATCGAATCGCCTGCATTTTTTGCCTTTGCTATCTCGTCAATCATCGCGCTCTCATAACTGCTGTCAATAAGCGGAAACTTTTTGCTTTTCGCCGCGACAGCTTCCTGCTCGGTTATATCCCTCTGCTTGTATGTGATACCGGCTACACTGCCAATCTGACTGATATATGCGTTGACACTGATACCGCTTTTGGCAAGAATTTGCAAGGCTATCCCTCCGGCAATACACATCGGGGCAGTCATTCTCCCCGAAAATTTGCCTCCGCCGCGCATGTCCTCTTTGCCTGCATATTTAATATTTGCCACAAAATCAGCGTGCGAAGGACGCGGCGTATTCTTTATGCTTTCATAATCCGAAGATTTATGGCACACATTGAGAATCCTTGCTCTAATCACCTTACCGTTAGTCACTCCGTTGTCAATTCCGGACAATATCTCCACTCTATCCTCTTCGCGACGAGAGGTGGAATAGACGGCGCTGACTGCAGAACGCCTGTTAACAAATGCCTGCAGCTCCTCTAGATCGATTTTTTCTCCCGCTGAGATTCCCTCGAATTCCATTCCTATAGCCGATGCGTGAGAGGCTCCCCAAATTCTGAGCCTTAATATATTACCCAAACAAGACATCAAACTTCCCTCCCAATTTTACATAATCCTTGAAGAACTCGGGATAAGACTTATTGACAGACTCTATCCCCATAATAACAGTCTCGCCTATAACGCTACCCGCAAGCGTTGCTGCCATAACCAGACGGTGGTCATTGTAACCGTACAAAATCGCCCCAGTCATATTGTCGCCCTTAATGCGCAAGGCATTGTCATGTATTGCTTTAATCCTCAGCCGCTTCAGCATGTCTATTATTGCCGCCAAACGGTCGCTTTCTTTCAATCTCAATCGCTCCACCCTGCGTATTACTGATATTCCATCCGCGCATGCTGCTGCAACTGACAAAACGGGCACAAGGTCGGGCGTGTTGTCCGCATCAATATCCACGGCTTTCAGCCTGCTCTTGATTACCCTTACTGCGTTGTCCGCGACATAGACTATCGCGCCCATGTCTTTAAGCACATCTACTATAAATCTGTCGCCCTGCACGGACTCGGTGTTAAGCCCCTTGACAGTAACATCTCCGGTCAATGCGCCGGCAATCAGCCAGCATGCCGAGTTGGACCAATCTCCTTCAACCTCCATAACAAGAGGCGACTTGTATTCCTGTCCTGCTCTTACAATATAACCCTTTTCGGTTGCGCTCACTTCTATACCGAATTTTTTCATTACATCGAGCGTTATGTCTATATAGCTTTGCGAACTGCGTTCTCCCTCTATTTCTATTTCGGCATCTCTTTTTAGCAGGGGCAATGCCAGCAAAAGCCCGCTTATGTACTGTGAACTGATATCCCCGCGTATGACAAAGCGGCTGGCGGCAAGATTGCCGGATACGCTGAGCGGCAATACATCGTTGGAGATGCTTACGCCAGACGCCCTCAGCACATCAATCAGCTCTCCCATTGGACGGGACGAAAGTCTGCCTTTGCCCTCTATAGTTGCCGATACGCCCAATGCGGCGATGACAGGCAATAAAAACCTGAATGTAGAACCGCTCTCCCCGCAGTCCAGTATGGTGTTGTTGTTATATTTTTTGCAGGGTGTGATAATATATCCGTCCTCCTGCTCCTCAAATTGAACACCGAGCTTCTCCAAGCATCCGCGTGTCGCCTTGAAATCATCGGACTCAAGCTTACCTATTACTCTAGTCGAATCCTTTGACAGCGCCGCGCAAATAAGTATTCGGTGCGCAAAGGATTTTGAGGGTATTGCCTGTATTATCCCCTTAAGCTCTGACTTATCAATCGCAGCATACACTTAAACATTCCTCCAAATTTTTTATTAATATCCGTTCGGCGACAACTTCGCCTATATCTCTTATCATGATTAAGTTGATAGCGCCATTGCTGACCTTCTTGTCCAATCTGACAGTTTCGATTAATTGCTCAATCGTATAGCTGCAGCCTAAATCAAAATCGTATTTTGCCAGCAAGCCTTTTATCTTATTGTATACTCCGCTATCGAGCATTCCTTTGCATAGGGATGCTTTAGCAATAAGCGATATGCCCTTAGCGACAGCGAAGCCGTGCAATATTTTGTACCCGCTTAGCTTCTCTATCGCATGACCTAATGTATGACCCAGATTGAGGTGCATTCTAATGCCCTTGTCCATTTCATCCCTTTCTACAAATCTCTTTTTTGCATTGACGCATAGCTCAACAAACAAGCCATAATCTTTATCGGCGCCCTTCTCAAGCAGCGACCACAGCTCACCGCCCTCAAGTATAGCGTACTTGATACCCTCAGCCAAACCGTCTTTGACGATATCCTCAGGCAGCGATGCCAGCATCTCAATATCGCATATCACCTTCAACGGCTGATAAAATGCCCCGACAAGATTCTTGCCTTCGGACAGATTAACCGCCGTCTTGCCGCCTACCGAAGAATCAATAGCCGCGAGCAAAGTGGTTGGCATTTGGATATACCCTATCCCGCGCATATATGTAGCCGCAGCAAATCCGGCAAGGTCGCCGACAACACCTCCGCCAAGCGCCAGAATACCGTCGCTTCTTACAAAACCTCTTTGCGCAAGGAAACTCAACAGGTCTATATAACAGCCTATGCTCTTGCTTCTTTCACCTGAAGCAATAACATACTTTTCCACGCTGTAACCTCCCGCGGCAAGCGCAAGTGTCACCTTTTCGCCGTACAGCTTATCCACCGTATCGTCTGTAATGAGAGCTATTCTGCATACAGGCAAGACCTCGTTTACTAACTCAGCGCACCTTGCGAGCAGGTCTCTGCCGATATTTACATCATAGCTGCTTGACGCGTTTATTGTAACTGTTCTCATTTTTCCATACCCTTCTTTCTGATTTCTTTTTCGATGCTTTCCTTTATATCATTGCCTAGCGCAAGCAGGCTCTTCAGTTGGTCAATATCTCCTTTCTCAAGCGCTTCCTTGTACTCGCCAAGATGCTTTTCAAGCAACCGTATTTCCTTAACGAGATAATCCCGATTGTCCATCATCAGCTCGGACCACATCTCCGGATTGAGCTTTGCAACCCTTGTCAAATCGCGAAAACTGCCTGCAGAAAAGCCAAAGTGCTCCGTAGCGGCAGGACTCTTGATATATGCCGAGGATATGACATGCGCAAGCTGCGAGGTATACGCAATCATCTCGTCATGATTATCCGCATGCGTTGATACCACATTCGCAAAGCCAACCTCATAGAATAGTTGTTTGATCTTTACCCTTG
>CAYTUT010000034.1:0-7202 GCA_964441295.1 uncultured Christensenellaceae bacterium
AACGGTCGCAAAGCTGCTCGAGAGTGATGTTCCAGTCATACTCCCTCTGCTCCTTCTGTCCCGAAGCGTATATAGTGTCAACCTCGGTCAGCTTGTAGAAGCGGCTCTCGCCCTCCTTCATCTTGCCGTCCTTGTCCTGCACCTCCTCGCCGTCATAGCCCTCTGTGATATCGTAGCCCAGATTGGCAATCTTAATGCCGAGTATTCTGTCCTTTTCCATGCTCGTTTTGAGCAGCTGTCTTTTGAGCTCGTTAATCTCGTCGACAAGGTCTTGATTAAGCACGACATTCTTGGATCTGATGCGTCTTACAAACCTTGCAATATAGTATACGGATACCCACACTATGGCTACCAGCACCGCAAGTATTAACAGTACAATGAAGCCTCCGAGAATCCACATACCCACGCCCATGTTGTTGGCTTGGATATACGAATCCATGACCTTGAAGCATTTGGGAAAGTTGAACATCTCGAAGATTCCTCCGAAGATGCCCTGAAATACCTGGAGCAAGCCTCCTATAAATACTTCTAATATTGCCTGAATAAATTGTACCATACGCACCGCCTTTCTGCTCTCGCTGTCTCTATCTGCGAGTTATTCCAATATCGGAATAGCCTTTGTATTGTTTTTTCATTTGCACTGTAACAATCCAGTTATCACAGCCAAACATATGCCTAGTTATTATTGCCAAGCTCCTATATACCCCTTGTTACAAACTTGATATCGAGCGTAACCTTGCCGCCCAAAATATCGTCCACGCAATCGGGGTCAGTGCCTTCCAGCCACACCACAATAGTGTACCTTATCTTCTCGCCCGGATCCATAGGGTAGTAGAAATTCTCAACTACCGAGGTACTGCTGAGGAAGGGTATCGTCAGCCAGGGCTCGCCATAGTTATCTCCCCGGTTGGGATTGGTCACATAGTCGGGTATAACATGGTCGCCGCCCGATACATATTCGGGCTCACCGTTTGAGCCGAGCTTGGCATACACCCTGTATTCGGGCAGTCCCGGCTCTAGATTGCCAAGCGAATCCTGCACATACAGGGTCTTGATGACCAATATGCGCACCGCCGCGTCCAGATTGCGGTAAGAATGAGTCAGCTTGATAGTCTCCGCATACTCTAGCGCGTTGGCGCCGCTGTTCATAAGAAAGAAAGAGGTCGCTATGTACGAATCGCCGTTGTGATTGCCCTCTCTTGCTAGAAAATCGTCAATCGGCAGCATCTCAAAAGCTATGTTGTCCATCTCCCTTGGGCCCTTTACGGACAGCACATTGGTGGGATTGGTAAAATCGTAGGACTCGCTAAGGCTCAAGAATGTAGTGCCCGAGCGGTCAACCGAGATACGGAAGGTGTTGAACTCTATGAAAGATAAAATACCGTAGATAGCTCCGGTAATCAAAATGGAGATGAGTATGAAAATTATCATGATGAGAATAATAGTGCGGCGCCTCGTTGCGATACGCACATTCTTTCTCTTGATAACATATTCGTACTGTCCCTGCTGCGACTTTACTAGTCCTGCCTTTTCTGAGGCTGGTACCAGATCCTCTTGCAGCGCTTCTTTCTCTTTCTTCGCCATTATTGTCCGCCTGCGCCGTAGCTATCCCGACGCTTCCTTTATTATCTCCTTGCGCCATGCTGGCGCTTAGGGGGTTGACTAATTATCCGTGTCACACAAACGGCGCTGTCGCCGCCGCTGGATTATGAGGCAATCGTGTCTTGTGTAATCATCACCGTACGCTTAGCCCCGTAAGGCATAAAAAGCAGGAATCGCAGGACAAAATAGCTGTCCCCCATCCCTGCTGATTATTATCATCCAATATTATCCCGCCAACGCATAACACGCAGCCCTGCCGCTATTCAGCTTTATTGGAAGGAGGCGCTTTGGCCTTCTTGCCGTCAGGCTTCTTCGCCGCCGAATCATCAGAGGTTTTCTTCGCCGCTGGCTTCTTCGGCGGAGCCTTCTTGACCGGTGCCGCCTCTTCAGGTACTGCATCCCCGACTGACGGTTTAGCCGCCTCGACTGCGGACTCCTCTGCCTGTACTGCGTCCTCAACCAACGGTTGGGCATCAGTCTCGACCGAAGATTCGGCAATGTCTGCTGCAGACTCCTCTGCAACGGGCGCGCTGTACGGTATCTCTGCGGGCATCTCCGCAGCAGAGGCTGAGGCTTGGTTTTGCTCAGCCGCAAGCTTTGCAAGGTACTCCTCTATCGCGCGGCGCTTAATCTCCTCGGCGTCAACGACGCCCGTACCGCCTGCAAGCGCGGCGGCAGCTGCCGCTGCGGCTTCCTCGCGCGCCCTCTTGATCTTGCCCTCCATTATCACCTTGATAAGGGCATAGCCGTTCCACAACAGCAACGCGATAAGCGGTATAATGATGACCCATAGGAAGTTATTGGTGTTGCCTGCGTAGTCCCAGCCGTAGCCGCCCTCTATAGGCACCCTTTTGTATCCTTGCAGCCACAACAGCACTCCGCCTACACCATTAATCTTGAACGAATACACGCCAACGATGTCACCGGGCTGTACCGCCGCCGGATCCACAGCGGACGTATTATCGCCCTTAGTAGCATACCGTATATTGCCGCCCTCCTGCGTAGGAGCTATTATACTGTCGACACGGTGGGTAATGAGCGTTGTGCCGCCCTGTGTCGAATATTTATATGTAATGACAGTGCCAACCGGTATAGCCTCCGCGTCCACAGGACGCTTGATGACAACAAGGTCACCCGCCTTAAAACTGTCCTTGTTGTCTCCAATCATGGAGTTGGAGCGGATTGCAAGTATCTGCATAGCCTTTACGCTCGCCTCGCCTTTTCCCGTCGTGGTCCAGACGAATATCGATATAGCAACCGTTACAACGACTATAGCCACCTGCAGCGAAGTTATTACGATATTGACTATCTTCTTAGCCTTTGGGGACATCTTCTTCTTAGCCTTCTTCTCGGTAGTGTCCATACAATCTCCTTTACTTTACATATTGCGTATCGGCAACAGCGCGATATCTCTCGCGGATAGTAATGTGCCTGCCGCCGCGCGGCAGCCGCTACGGGGGCAACGGTCGAACTCGCGCAGGCATATACGTAATTATATAATATAATAACATAGTAATACGGCAAACTTCAATACAAACTCAAAAAAATAAATCAAAACATAATAATAAATTAAGTTTATGTAAAGAAATTCGCCGTATGAGCGCGTAGGCAATCGCATCGCCGCTTATGTTGCTGCTGCAGCAGAGACCAATACCCCGCCGGGCACAATGCCCGCAAGCGCTCAGCGTCATTAGCTGCTGACAGCCTAGTAGATCAGCGCCATTTGCTGCCGATAGCGCGGTCACCATGCCACCGCACGCGATGCCTTACTTTTGAGTACACCGCCATCCTTTAGACTGCCATTCGAGTCGTATGTGATGTACTGCAAGCGTATTCTTATGAGCGGAGAGATCCTCCGCTCATAAGAATACGCTCGGTCGCCAAGGGAAACCCCTTGGCGACTTTGCGCACTTATGTATCCTTACGATACATTGTTAGTTGTTAGCTTTTCTCCGATTCTCCAATCGTGATAGCCGCTATTAAGCTGCTGTCGAAGAAGAGATAGCGTAGGAGAGTGATACGCGTCCGCCGCCTGCAGCGGGTACGGACTCATCATCCCAACCGTCCATCCACACAACGACTACTACTTCGATACCTGAGCGAACGCCTGCTGCCTCGCCAAGGAGTGACTTGGTGAGAGTGGGTAAGCTGTCAGTGCCGAGAGCTGTCACAGAGTATGTGTTGATGCCGGCTTGGCCGTTAGCAACATACTTGCCGCTGTCTGCAAGAATCTCGTTCTTTGAGTATATGCCCGCGGTAGGCTCGGCAACATAGAGGTTATTGGTGTTGCCTGCTGCGATCGATGATTCCCATCCTGCTGCGCCCCATACTACTTTGTAGTTGGTGAAGCCGTAGATGCCTTCCCTTGTAGCAGAACCAGCGTTGGTGTACGCGCCGCCGTCGATTGCCCAAGTCCAGGTTCTGGTGAACACTGCGACTCTCAGACCGCCCGCGAGAGCGATGTCTTTCTGGTTCATAGCGAAAGCTGCCTCGGTCAAGCCACGGTTAATTGAAGATGTGTACCAGCTGTTGCCTGCGTCCCATGATACACCCGCTGTCGGGGTGAAATCACCGTAGACATAGTAGTCATCTGCAGTGTTGCTGTCGCCTGTCGGGTTGACCAGCCAAGCAGCGCCGACATTGAGCGTAGCGTCGATTGTCACATCAGCTGCTCCGGTACCGTCGTTTCTGATATTGAATCCGCCGATAAACACAGCGCCGCTGGTGTTTTGAAGCGCTACCTTCTGGTTAGCTGTCTGGTTGCCTGCCGCGGTGGTCGTTACATCGCTCGCCGACTGGAATGTGCCCTCTTCATAGTTAACATTGTTCCACGGTGCAGATGATGCAAGCGTGATGTTGCTAACTGTAGGCTCGCCCTGTGACGGATCGAAGGTAACGCCTGTACCGATTGATGCGGACGCACCGAACCCTGTTCTATTCAGTCCTGCGACTGACAGCTGCGCGCCGTCATATGTAGCAGCACCGAACGATACTTCGCTGATTGACACAGTCGCCGACATGGTAAACCATGCAAGTGATGATGTTGTCAAGGCGATTGCAACTACGAGTACCATCACGATGGTCGTAATTAACATTCTCTTTTTCATTATTATATCCTCCATTTTTTATTTTTCCCTTTATTGGGGTTTGACTATGCCGTGCGCCCTGCCGGCGCCTTCGGGTCTGTCCTAGGGATGTCTTATGTAGTTATCTCAGCACGGCTGTGATAATTGTAATCATTCTTTCATTGAGGGCAGTAGAGTTATTGCCTTGACCGTATTGGGCACTGTGCGCATCGGCCGGCTGAGCGCATCGCCCTGTACTGCCGTGATGCCTCTTGAGAGCATGTACTCTGCAAGGTATCCCTCATCGCAGAAGCTTGCCGCCGTTGTGATGCCCTGTGAGGCGGCGAATCTTGCAAGCAGCTCGAGGTACACCAGCGGTCTTTCCGCGCCTTTCTCATAGTAACGCGCGTCTATCCTTATGTAGTCGTACTCCAGCTCGGTGAGGCTGGTCATGCTGACCGCCTCGGTGTTATCAAGCAATATCTTCGCGCCTCTTACTCTCAGTATCGACAAGCCGGTCTTGGCGGCTGTGCCTATGTTTTGCAGTGATACGCAGTCGAATGCAAGTATCAAATTTTTGTTATCCGCCTTGAGCTCCTTGCACAGCTTCTCAAGTATGTTGGGTCTTGTAAAGAAGCGGGTGCTCACGCTGACGACAAAGCCGTACTGCGGATATTCGTTGCATATCTTGACCTGCTCGATGATGTTGGCTATGTTGAGCTCTTCTATCTTGGCGCTGCCTTCTGCCACTGCGGTGTACTGCTGGGGTATCAGCTTGCCCATAAATCTGTCCTGAAGCACCTGATACACATTGAAGAACACTATTTTGCCGCCCTTGTCCAGCGCCGCGTTGTAGAAGTATATGACCGGATCTGCCGCCGCCACCGCCGCATTGATTGTCTTGGCCTTGTAGCGGTTGACGAAGATGTCTTCCTTTTTCTTCTTTTTTTTCTTCTTGCCCGACTCTTTCTCTTTCTTCGCCTCGTCCGACTTTCTCTTCATCTCGAGAAACTCTTGGATGTCGACCAGCTGTTCGGGCTCTTCTATCTTAGCCGCCTCGCGGTATTCGTCAAGGTCCTCAAGTGTCAGCTCGGGCGCTGCCTCCGAATCCTTGTCCTCCGCCTCGCTGTCTTCGGTATCGCTGTCCTCGTCGCTGTCTGCCTGTGCCGGCTCGCTGTCCTTGCCGCTGTCCGACACCTGCTCTACGCTGTCAGCCGTGACCTTGGCGTCAGTGGTATCCTCAATGGGCGCCGCATCATCAGTTACGCTGTCTGCCGCCCCGCTGCTCCAGCTATTGCCGTCTGTCTGTCCGATATCCGCTGTCCCCTCATCATTGTCAACCGTATCAAGCGCGCTGTCCGTGTCTGTATTATCAATATTATGTATCTCGTTGCCTATTATCGCCGAATCGGCTGTCTGAGCGCTTTCTTCCTGCTTTTCTACGCCGTTATCGGCATCAGCTAAGACTACTGAAGGGCTATCTTTGATTTCCTCAGTATTTGTGCTCTCATCTTCACTTAAAACTTCTTCTCTGGTCTCGTTGTCAGAAAACATAGTCCTCCCGTTTTCACCAGTCTTTCACACTGCCATTATATATTCAACTTATAAGGGTGTCAACTCGTTGGTACACTTTTTAATATTTGTTAATTTTTATTTGCCTTAGCTTAATCTTATCTTAATTTTTGCGCCAAAACTTTGTAGAAATGGGAATTTTTATCCGTCGTACGGCTTATCCGAGGTGTATCGGGCACTGCTTGCGCTGCCTTTTTACTATGACCTGCCCTTGGTTGACCGCTCAAAAAAGCCATGCGTGCGGCTCACGCTTTGCGTACCGTGTAGCCCTCTTTGGTATCCGTCACCGCATAGCCCTTGGCGGCAATCTCCGCGCGAAGAGCGTCCGCTCTTGCAAAGTCCTTGCTCCGCTTTGCTTCATAGCGCGCCTCGGCAAGCGTGATAATCTCTGCGGGGACAGGCTCAGCCTCTTCATCTTGGGGCGCGGTCACCTTATCAAGCGACAGACCGAATACCTTGTCCATCTCCAGCGCAAGCGCATAGATATCCTTGCTCCTTTTTTCCTTGACCATAGTCCACAGCACTCCGAGCGCAAGCGGTATGTTAAGGTCGTCCGCTACCGCATCCGCGAAGTCCTTTCTGTAGCCGTCCAACACCTCTTGCGCCGTTGCGTCCGTACTCTCGCGATGCTGATACAGCGCATTCTTCAGCCTCTCGTACGATGTGTGCGCCGCATCCATACCTTCAAAGGTAAAATTGAGCTTTTTGCGGTAATGCGCGTTAAGACAGAAGTATCTGAAGTCAAGCGCAAGATAACCCTTTCGCTCCAGGTCGCTCACCGTGTATACATTGCCTAATGACTTGCTCATCTTGCCGTTGTCCACCAGCATAAACTCGCCGTGCAGCCAAAAGTTGACCGACTTTTTGCCGGCGAGCGCCTCATTCTGCGCGATTTCGTTCTCGTGATGCACGGGGATATGGTCAACTCCGCCCGAGTGTATATCGAACACCTCGCCGAGATAC
>CAYTUT010000034.1:7212-12846 GCA_964441295.1 uncultured Christensenellaceae bacterium
TTCATACTCATGGCCGAGCATTCAATATGCCAGCCCGGATAGCCCATACCCCACGGGCTCTCCCACTGCATAATATGGTTGGGCTCTGCCTTTTTCCATACAGCGAAGTCCGCCGGATGACGCTTCTCGCTGTTGACCTCCACTCTTGCGCCCGCTATCTGGTCGTCAAGGCTCAGCCGCGAGAGCTTGCCGTAGCCCTCGAATTTGGCAATGTCAAAATATATGCCGTCGCTGATCTCGTATGCGTAGCCCTTATCCATCAGCTTGCATACGCAGTCCTGCATTTCCTTGATATGGTCGGTTGCTTTGGCTATAATCTCGGGCTTGCCGATGTTGAGCTTTGCAATATCCTGCATAAACACTTCTGTGTAGTGCGCCGCAATCTCCGCGGGCGATTTTTTTTGCTCCTTGGCGGCCTTAGCCATCTTGTCCTCGCCCTCGTCGTCATCCGAAACCAGATGGCCGACGTCGGTAATGTTCATCACTCCCTTCAGCTTGTAGCCGTTGTAGCGCAGAGCGCGCCTTATTATGTCCATGAATATATATGTGCGCATATTGCCTATGTGCGCGTAGCTGTACACGGTAGGGCCGCAGGCGTACATCCTTACGGTCTTGCCGTCTATAGGCTGAAATTCTTCTTTGGCTCTGCTGAGCGTGTTGTATAGTTTCATGTGTCCTCCGTTGCGTCCAAAACCTCTCTAGCGTCTACTACTAAATATATTTAGACTGAGAGTTATTTATTATCCTCATCAATATTCAATACGCAGGTGTTTTGACAGGCACCGCCATTCTCCGACGGCTCTTGCGCTTTGCCGAGCCCGCAATACTCGCAGTCGCCTTTAATATTGACCTTGCCGCCCTCCGCGTTAGCGTTGCCATTGGCGTAATCGTTGTTCTCGGCGGTTATTGTGTACCTGCACGCGTGTATGCCAGCTTGGTTCTCCAGCTCGCATATCCGCTTGTTCAAGCGGCGCAGCTCCTCAAGTATCGGGTCGGGAATATTAATCTGGTCCATATCCGCTATGCGCTGGTTGTTGCGCTTGACTACTCTGCCCGGTACGCCGACAACCGTGCAGTACGGCGGCACCTCCTTGAGTACTACCGAGCCAGCCCCGATTTTGCTGTCGTGCCCCACCTTGAAGGGTCCGAGTACCTTGGAGCCGGCAGACAGCATTACCCTGTCTTCAATGGTCGGGTGACGCTTGCCCTTATCCTTGCCCGTGCCGCCTAAGGTAACGCCCTGATAGATTATCACATCGTCGCCTACCTCTGCGGTCTCGCCGATAACCACGCCTGTGCCGTGGTCGATAAACACTCTCCTGCCAATCTTTGCGGCGGGGTGTATCTCTATGCCCGTGAGTTTCTTGGCGTGCTGTGAGATTACGCGGGCAATCAGCTTCATATTATGGTGGTAGAACCAGTTGGCTCTCCTGTACATTCTCAGCGCCCGCACCCCCGAATAGGTAAAATACACCTCAAGAAAACTTCTTGCCGCAGGGTCTTTGGCAAGCACTGTCCTTACATCCTCTATCGTCCTTTTTGAGAAAAACATATTATTCAAGCACCGCCTTAATGCGGCGCACTCCTGCCGAACTGGATTGTTCTTTGACTATTCTAAACTTGCCCAGCTCTCCCGTCCTTTTTGCATGAGGCCCGCCGCAAATCTCCTTGCTGTAGCCATCAACCGTATATACCTTAACCAATTCGCCGTAACGGCTGCCGAATACTCCCACAGCGCCCGCCTCCTTGGCTGCCTCAACTGTAATCTCCTCACAGCAGATCTCTATATTCGCCTCTATCGCGCGGTTGACATAGTCTTCCACCGATTTCAGCTCGTCGTCGCTTAGCGGACGGTCAAAATTGAAGTCAAAACGCAGCCGCTCGGCGGTAATATTGCTGCCTTTTTGATTGATATCCTCCGAAAGCAGTTTTTTCAGCCCTGACAACATCAGGTGCGTTGCCGTGTGCAGTCGCGTGACCGCCTCGGTGTTGTCTGCCAGTCCGCCTTTGAAGCGCTGCTCGGCGCCGGCTTGGGACTTTGCCTGATGCTCCTCGAATGCCTTGTGATAGCCTTCGGTGTCCACTTCGTACCCGATTTCCTTAGCCAGCTCCACAGTCATCTCGATAGGGAATCCGTAAGTGTCATACAGCTTGAACGCCATCTTGCCTGACAGCTTCTTGACGGGAAGGTAGCTGATGACCTTCTCGAACTCCTTGAGCCCCTGCAAGAGTACGCTTGCAAAGCGCTCCTCTTCCTTGTCCAGCTCGGCAACTATCTTGTCCGCATTGTGTCTTATCTCCGCGTATACCTCGCCGTATATGTTGATATAGACTTTGGCTATATCCGACAATCTGCCCTTAATCTCAAGCTGTCTGCCGTATCTTACCGCGCGGCGTATTAAGCGCCTTAACACATAGCCTTGGTCCACATTGGAAGGCGTGACACCCTTTGTGTCCCCAATCAGCATTACTGCGGTGCGCACATGGTCTGCGATAATTCTTATCGCGCGCTCCACGCTCTCTGTCTCGCCCATTTTTTTGCCGCAAAGCTCCTCAATACGCGCTATCGCGCCGCCGAACAGCTCAATACCGTATACTGATTTTTGACCGTTGAGTATGCAGAGCGTGCGCTCCAATCCCATGCCTGTGTCCACATTCTTCTGCGACAGCGGCACATATCTGCCGTCTGCCTGCTTGAAGTATTCCATGAATACATTGTTCCAAATCTCTATATATTTGCCGCAATCGCACGCCGGAGAGCAATCGGGAGTGCAGCTCGCCTTGCCCGTATCGATAAATATTTCGGTGTCGGGACCGCATGGACCGGTCATGCCGGCAGGCCCCCACCAGTTGTTTTTCTTAGGCAGATAAAATATCCTCGAGCGGTCAATACCGCAAGATGACCAGATATCCGCGCTCTCTTCGTCCCGCGGACAGTCCTCATCCCCTGCGAATACGGATATTGCAAGTATGCTTGGGTCTATTCCAAGTTCACTCGTTAAGAATTGATAGCTCCAGGTTATGGACTCTTTCTTAAAATAATCGCCCAAAGACCAGTTGCCCAGCATCTCGAAGAATGTGCAGTGCGTGGCATCGCCCACTTCGTCGATATCGCCTGTGCGGACGCATTTTTGCACATTGGCAAGGCGCTTCCCCGCGGGGTGCTTTTCGCCCGAAAGATAGGGCACCAGTGGGTGCATACCTGCTGTGGTGAATAATACTGTCGGGTCATTCTCGGGTATTAGGGAGGCGGACGGTATTACCGCGTGGCCTCTCTGCTCAAAAAAATTGAGGTACTTTTCGCGTAACTGCTTGGCTGTCAGTTGTTCCATATATTCTCCTTATGTAAGGTAATTGTCAATTCTTCAACGGCTTGATTATGTCGACAAAACGCGCCGCGGCAAAATTAAGCGGCATTCCTTTCATCGTTGCAAGCGCAATGCTGCGGCGCGGCAGAGTGCAGTCGGTAGGCACTTCGTACAGCTCGCCTTTCTGCAGCTCTTCTTCGATAAACTCTCTCGTTACACAGCCGATTCCCATGCCGTTCTTGGCAAAGTCCACTATCAAATCCACGCTGCAAAGCTCCAGCGCCGGATTGACCGTGCCGCCGCGGGCAACTATGCAATCCTCAATGAATTTGCGGGTTGTGCTTTTGCCCTCAAGCATTATGAGAGGGCGAGCTGTCAGCTCCTCAGCCGTCAGCTCGTGGTCGATTGTCCTCAAGTACTCCTTACTGCACACAAAACACTCTCCCAACTCGAGATACGGGGTCAGCTCTATGGCAGAGTCGTTGATGTGGCCGCTGTTGTTGATGAACCCGATATCAATCTTGCCCGCTTTAAGAAGGGTAATCATCTCGTCGGTGGTACGGTTGGTTATGTGGATATTGATATCTTTGTATTTTTCGCGAAAACGCCTAATATACTTGGCAAGATAATATTTCGCAACGGTGTCCGAGGCGCCGATTTTGACCTCGCCGAACTCCAATTCCTTCATTTGGGAGAATTTTTTCTCTGCGATATTGATAAGATAATATGCCTGCTTGACATACTCAAACATCACTTTGCCTTCAGAAGTCAGCTCCATGCCTTTGCTTGTCCTTACAAACAGTCTGCCGCCCAACTGGCTCTCCAGCTGTTTTATCGCCTGCGAAACTGCGGGCTGGCTGATAAACAGCTCGTGCTTTGCTTTAGTTAAACTGCCGCTCTTTGCCACAACATAGAAAACACGGTACAATTCTAGATTAATCATCATATGGACTACCTCCCTCCGCGTCTGTACGGTATCCGTTCAGGCGACTGCGATGCAAAGGTATTACGGGCGGCATAGCGCACGCGGACACCTCACAGTCTATAATTATATATTATTTTACTGAGTATTTGCAATAAAAATTTACGCAAATGCGTTTTTATGAGCTATCAGCGCGCCAAAAACAGGCGCTAGAGCGGCAATTCCATCGCTTCGCGGTTTCTGTATACCGTGAGCGCAGTAAAGCCCAGCTCGGTCAATATGGCGGACGCCTCACTGTATTTGCGCGCAATCTCTTCCTTTTTGTGAGCGTCGCTGCCTAGAGTAATCCTTGTGCCGCCTAGCTCCCTGTAGCGCCTGAGTATATCCGCGGACGGCATAAAGACATTGCCGTCCTTTGTCTTGGTATTGACCTCCAGCGTTTTGCCGCGCTCTATTATGCCTGTCAATATATCGTCAATAAGGGGCTTAAACTCTAAATAGCCGTATTCTTTGGGGTTATACGGCGAATAGCGCAGCATATACCCCATATGACCGATAACATCGTAAGAATAATCCGCGTACACGCTGTCAAGGATTGCCTTCAGGTACTTGGAAAAAGCCTGTTCGCGAGTGTTGGCAGAATAAAACTGCTTAAAATACAGGTCAACATTGCCTATGGTATGCACCGAGTTGATTACCACATCGTAGCGGTGGCTTTCTATTATCTTACGGTATTTTTTGACCACTTCAGGCGAATATCCGACTTCAATACCCTTGGCAACAACCATTGCGCCCGAATATGCGCCGCACAGCCTGTCCAGCTCTCTAAATTGCTTATTGACCTTTAGCTGAGAGACCAGCCAATAGCGGGGATTGACAAGATAATCCAAATCCAAGTGGTCGGTAAAGGCAAGATATCGGAGACCCATTTTTTCCGCTTCGAGTATCATATCCGCCGGATTTTCCTTGCCGTCGTGGCTGAAACATGTGTGGGTATGTATGTCTATCATCGAGTATTATCCTTCTATCTCTTCTACTGCTTTGATAACATACAGCCTCGAAGAAAAATCCATTGTAAAACGCGTCTGCAAGGGATTAAGCCCCAGCCCCATCAAGGGCTGATACAGCTTGATACCGGCATTCATAAGCGCATCGCCGCCCATTACAAAGTTCTCCCTGGCGCCGGGCAAAACAATTTTCGCAATCTGTCTTGCCACCCAGCTGTCCGCTTTTATCGTGAACGGGGTAACCATAGACACCGCCTTGGTAAGCACATTGACAAAGGGTCTTATAGGTATCCTCTCTTTCCTTGCCTGTACTCTGTAGAGCATATTCTCGTCAAGCCCTTTGAGGCGCAATATGTCGGACTCGGTGTTGGGCAGCATGATTTTGGTAGAATGCAGC
>CAYTUT010000035.1:0-8994 GCA_964441295.1 uncultured Christensenellaceae bacterium
TCGTACTGAGTCTTGAAGCCGTCCAACGCGGCTAAAACTTGCTCAACAGAGCCGCCGTACTTTCGCTCCAGCATCCGGATAGTGTCCACGCGCTGTTCAATGCGGTTGGCAGTGCGCTCGTCATAATCAAAGGTCTCCGCATAGCTTTTTAGAGTGGAGGCAATATCGCTTATTTCAATTTTTGCGCTGTCCAAACGCTCTCTCAACTCCTCGATTGCCTTATCAAAGCCCGCCGCAGTGTTGAGCGAGGCAACGGCGGCGCCTAATGCCGCGGATACCGAAGCTTCGGGGCAGTCGATATAGTTGTAAGCGCCGGTTACCGAGCTGATAATCTTTTCGCTGTTACGGTACTTGCTGCGCTCGGCTAGCAGCTCTTCTTTTTCCCCTTCTTTCAGCTCAGCCTGCTCTATCTCCTCAATCTGATACTTTAGTATGTCCAATCGGCGCGCCCTCTCCGGGGAATTGCCTAGCTCCTCGATTTCGGCAAGTATAGCTTTATACTCATTGTACAAGGTCTTTACCTCCGCTTTGAGCGTCGAGGCGCTCTCCCCCGCAAACTTGTCAAGCAGCGCAATATGATTGGCAGTCCTTAACAAAGACTGGTGTTCGTGCTGACCTAAAATATCAAGCAGCAGAGAGGTTATTCGCTTTAGCATCGCCATAGTAAACATCTCTCCGTTGACCCTTATCTCGTTGCGGGTATCGGTCATGACCCTCTTGATTATTATAGTATTCTCGACGGCGATACCCAACTCTTCCATCACGGCAAGCACTTCGGGGTTGTCCGTCTCGAACACCGCTTCGACTGATGCTTGCTTTTCGCCGAATCTGATTAATGACTTGTCCGCTCTGCAGCCTAAGACAAAGCTAAGAGCGTCAATAATAATTGACTTGCCCGCTCCCGTTTCGCCCGACAAAATATTGAGTCCCCTGCCGAGACTCAGCTTGCATTCATCTATTAAGGCGATATTTTTGATAAAAAGCGATACGAGCATTACAGCATTGACCTCATTCTTTCGGCGACATGCGGCGCTTTTTCTATGCTTTCGGCAACGATTATTACTGTGTCATCCCCTGCAACAGTGCCCAAAATCCCGTTAATTGACAAGCTGTCAAGTAATGCCGCCGCAGAATTAGCTGTCCCGGGTATGGTATTGAGCACTACAATATTAAGGGATACGCTCACTTTCTTGACCGCTTCCTTAAATAGCTCGAATAGCTTAGAGGGCACATCTCCTTCCTTGGACTCGACCATAATGTACCTGTACTTCTTGTTGTGCATCGCAGTCTTGATGAGACCTAGCTCTTTAATATCCCTCGATATTGTGGCCTGAGTGGCATCAAAGCCCGCCTCTTTGAGCAGCTCAACTAAGTCAGACTGCCTCTCCACCTCATGCGTCTTGATAATCTCCAATAGCTTTACCTGTCTGTTCGATCTTGCCATATTAATCTCCTATTATTAATCAAAAGAAATGTCAGACCACTGAGTCAGCTTACTCAACAGCCTCGAATAAAACCCGTGTCCCCCAAAGCGCACAAAGCAGCAGTTTTTTGCGCTCTTGCGTATAGAAAACCTGCCGTAATTAGAAAAAGCTATTTTTCTCTTGCCGTCGACAACGACAATACCCTCTCCTCTAAGCTTCGCCTCGACGTCGATAACCGCGTCGTCTGGTACAACAATCGAACGGCTGTGAAGCGTGTGCGGACATATCGGCGTGACAAGTATTGCCTTAACCTGCGGCGAAAGCACAGGTCCACCGGCGGACAATGAGTATGCCGTTGAGCCAGTGGGCGTTGATACTAAGACTCCGTCGCCGGTGTACTTTTCAAGCAGCTCTTGATTAGTCCTTAGCGTTATGCTCACAATATTTAGGTTGTCCGCCCGCGATATCGCCACCTCGTTGAGTGCATAAAAGCTATTTTCTCCGTTGTCAACCTCTAACATGGAACGCACATCAATATTGTACTCGCCCTTATAAAGAAGCTCGATAACCTTGCCGATTTCGTCCAGGTTCTCCGTCTCGGTAAGAAACCCGACCCTCCCGGTGTTAACGCCGAGAATGGGTATACCGCTGTACGCGGATTGGTCGGCAATCTTAAGTATTGAGCCGTCACCGCCGATTACAATAATTATATCCGTATCCTGTTCGAAACTTTCACCGTTGTAGTCATAGCAAATAATCTCCCTTGACGACAGCTCTTTCCTAACCTTGGCAAGGCATTTTTTGCTCAATTCATTCTTTTTATTATTAAAAACAGCAATTTTCATATCAAGAATATTATACAATACAGATTGTATATATACAAGGGAATATGTGCAAATTTAATCTATATACACAAAAATATTCAATCTCAAACAAAAATATGCGAAAATCAAAATCCATTATGAATAAAAATACAATTATTCTAATGTATGCGGCGCTTTATCAGCATGGCAAGATATTCTGTATTCTTTTCTTCAAAAAGCCGCGGCGTCTCAGTGCACCTCACACATTCTAGCCCTTCATTGAGCGCGGTTTTTATAACATTGTCCAGCGCCTTTTTGCCTAGCAAAGCATTTTTTACAATTCCGCTCTTTGTCAGGGAGGATTTGTCCAGCTCAAATTGAGGCTTGACAAGCGCAATAATATACCCTTCTTCTTTCAATAGCCTTAATGCAACAGGCAGTATGTGCGTAACGGATATAAAGCTAACATCAATAGTAATAATGTCAGCCGCCTCAGGGAAGTCCTCAGGCTTTAAGTAGCGCGCATTGGTTTTGTCCATAATCACTACCCTGCTGTCACTGCAAAGTTCCTCGGGCAACGCGTTTTCGCCGACATCGACAGCATAGACCCGCTCTGCGCCGTTACGCAGCAGACAATCGGTGAAGCCGCCGTTGGAAGCCCCGATATCTATCGCCGTGCCGCTTATCACGAGCCCGAATTCATATATCGCTTTTTCCAGCTTCAGACCCCCTAGAGAGCAGTACTTAATTGTGTCGCTGACCTCAACAGCTTGTCCGTCCTTAACCTCGTAGGACGGCTTATTGACAACGGCGCCGTCCACCTTAACGGCGCCTATTTTGATTAGATTGAGGGCGCGGGTTCGGGATTTTGTTATATTGTTATCCACAAGGTATATATCAAGCCTCATTGAGCGCCCCTTTTATCCATGCGGCAATACTTGCCTCATCAAGCCCAAGCTCTCTGTAAAGTGAAGAAGTATCGCCATGGGTAACAAAGCAATCCTCAACACCCTTTGAATATACTTTTTTTCCGTTGAAAAACGCGCGGATTCTATCTCCAAAACCGCCTGTTATTAATCCGTCCTCAATAGTGAAAATGCGCTTATCCTTGAGTTTTTCCAGTAACTTAATATCTAAAGGCTTATTAAAACGCGCGTTGACAACATCAACCATGATACCCTCTTTTTCAAGCAATATTTGCGCCCCTAATGCCATCTGGACCATGCTTGCGCCGGTAGCAATCAGCGCATTATCACTGTGATTGTTAACGCAATATAACCATTTGGGCAGTTCGATACAGGAGGGGCAGTCCTCTACTGCAGCGCCGCGGGGATACCTAATCGCTAAAGGCGCATCGAAAGACTCCGACCATTCAATAATACTTTCGAATTCGGCAAGCGATGCAGGGGACGCAACCGTCATATTGGGAATGGACATCAAATAATTCAGGTCAAAGATGCCATGATGGGTGGCTCCGTCCTCTCCGACTATACCGCTGCGGTCAATGCAAAAAGTGACCGGCAGGGAGGATAAGCACACATCATTGATAATCTGGTCATAAGCCCGCTGCAAAAAAGTAGAGTATATCGCAACATACGGCTTGAGACCTGACCGCGCCATCGCCGCTGCCATAGTAACCGCATGACCTTCGGCAATACCCACATCAAAAAACCGCCCAGGCGCATTACGCTCAAAGCTTTCAAGCCCCGCGCCTATACCCATAGCGGCAGTTACCGCAACTATTTTTTTGTTTTTTTGCGCCATCGCACTGAGTTTTTTGCCCAAAACATCCGAAAAACTTACGCCCTTGCCGTTGCCTACCGCATGATACTTGCTCGGATTGACTTCCGCCTCAGCCAACCCCTTGCCTTTGACTGTGCGGGTATGTATTATTAGACTTCTGTCGTGGTTTTTTGCTAAATCCAGCGCTTTCAGCAGGTCATCGAAGCTGTGACCGTCAACACCGCCGATATAATCAAGGTTGTATATTGCGAACGGACTGTTATTGGTAATTATACCGTCGTACAGCGAATAGCCGTCAAGCTTACCGAGATACTCCGAAAGACTGCCTACGCTTTTGGATATAGAAAAATCATTGTCATTGATTATTATTATTTGCTTGCCGCTGCATGCGGTATTGTTAAGTGACTCAGCCGTCAATCCGTTGATTAAGACACCGTCACCCAAAACACTTACTATATGATGGGACTCGCCGTTAAGCTTACGCGCTCTAGCATAGCCGCAAGACGCCGCAAGCGCATTGCCTGCATGCCCCGCGCTAAATCTGTCGTACACGCTCTCCATGGGATTGGGAAAGCCGCTGATACCGCCGTATTTGCGCAATGTGACAAATCTATCGCGCCTGTCGGTCAAAAGCTTGTAAGCGTATGACTGGTGCCCGACATCATAGAGAATTATATCCCTTGAAGGGTTGAACCGGTTGAGCAAAGCAATGGTAATCTCTACTGCGCCGAGCGAGGCAGAAAGGTGTCCGCCGTTAGACCTTACAACATCGATAATCCGCGTCCTTACTTCGCCTGACAGTGCTATAAGCTCATTAATATCAAGTTTTTGTATATCCTCTGGCAACCGCAAACTGTCGAGCATTACTTCTTGCCCTCCGATCTGAATATGGAAAGAATTTTCCCCACAAAAAGCACCATTTCGGTTGCGTTATCAATAGCTACAGTCTTCATTACCGCCTTGCCTCCCACAGTTAACGAGGCAAGAACCGCGCTGACAATTATGCTAATCAACAGCTGATTGCCCTCTAAGGATGTTACTATCATTATTGCAATCGCCGCTCCGCAAGCGCCCGATACTATGCCGCATATGTCGCCGATAACATCAGCGCAAATACTTGCGACCTTATTGGCGTTTTTGACCAATTTGATAGCGTGCTTGCTTCCCTTGACCTTACGCGCCGCCATTGCAGTTAACGGAGCAATATCGCAGGCGGTTACCGCAACTCCTATTGCATCGAATATTATGCTGACGCTTACCAAAAATATTAGCACAAGAATTGCGAGCGCTATACCGGTTTTTGAAGTGATGATTTCGGTGCCGAAGGCAAAAAAAGCCGACAAAACAAAGGTAATGAGCGTAATTGTCAATGGCCATATGTACCATTTGCTTTTATGATTACCGTTGTCCTTGGGCGATTTTGCGCCGTTTTTATTATCATCTTTTTTATACAATGAGCTACCTCCAGCCGCAAAGGCTGATAATAATAATAATTTATGTAATTAACAAGAATAATTATAACACAATACACCGTGTCAATATACAAATTTTTGGGGCGTGAGAATTCTAATGAGTTCTCACGCCCCAAAAATGGGGGTGGCAGCAATTTGAGTAAACCTTGCACCTTAGGTTCAGTAGGATTTCCCTGCGCCTGACCCGCCGTCACCGAACGGGCAGTTTCCTTTTGACAGGCGTAGCTGTGAGTCACCTCACATGCAACTGAATCGCCACTTAGCGTACACTATAATCCTCAAAATGCCAATTTCTTACAGTCTAGAAGTTTTCCTTAACAGCGCTAATAACACTTATCCTCTTTTGCAAAACAGGTTTCATAGGCAATCTTCGCCGACATCCGCCGACATCGGCTCCGTGTTCCTAATCCACCGGCTTCACTCAAGGCAGGCTACTCTGCACACAGCTTTTACACCGCATTACAGGTTTAATCCTGTCCAGTAGCAATAACGCAACCGCAACAGGTCTCCACGAAGAGTGGGTCGGTTCTCATATGCCATTACGAGCCGCCCACACCTCTTAACTCCCAGCATCAACCCGAATTTGGGCAAAACAGGCCAACACAAGAAACTTCATCGATGTGCCCTTCGGCGTCCTTTTAACTCCGCCCTCTGCGTTATGTGCGCTGACTAGAATACTGCACCACACGATTATTTTATCACATTACAAAAAAAATATCAATATTCTAACGCGGTCTAGTAAGCAGCAAATGGGCGAGTTTTATTAAATTTTGATTATTATTGACACTTTTCAGCGCGTCAATGCTCTTCTTTGTATACTCGTCGCAAGCCTCTCTTGCTCTCTCCAGTCCTACTGCCTTAACGTAATTTTCCTCGTCTATATCCTTTTTTTCCTCGATTTCGATAATGTCATCGCGGATTTGGAAGGCTATTCCGAGATTGTAAGCATACGCCCGTATGGATGCAATACACTCGTCACTTGCGTCCAGCGCATAAGAAGCAGATACCGCCGCGCCCACAATCAATGCGGATGTCTTTTGCGAATACAACTGGATAAATTCTGCTTCATTCAGTTTTTTGCCCGAGATATCGGTGTATTGTCCACCCACCATGCCGCGTATCCCAGCACAGCGGGCAATCTCCGCAACTGCCTTGCAGTATCCCTCGCCCCTGCCTTGCAACCCTTCGGACAAAACTTCGTATGCCAGATTAAGCAAGGCATCGCCGCAAAGCACTGCCATACCCTCGCCGTATTTGACATGGACTGTAGGTTTTCCCCTACGAATTTGGTCATTGTCCATGGAAGGCAAATCGTCGTGGACTAAAGAATACGAATGTATCAGCTCAATAGCTATCGCTATCGGCATAACATCCGCTATGCTCCCGCCCACAGCCTCGGCGACAAGTCCAGCAAGGAGAGGTCTGACTCTTTTGCCCCCGCCGGCAACCGCATAATACATGCAGTCAAACAGACCGCTATTACTTTCTCTCTCCAGCCGCTTAAAAAAATGCTCCTCAAATGTGTCAATAATGGATGTAAAACTACTCATTGGAACTAACACTAAACTCTTCAGATGTTATCTGGTCAAGCTCAGCCTTAAGTCTTGATATCTTGCCCTTGGATTCGGTTAGCACTGACATGCATTGCTTGGAAATAGCTATGCCCTTGTTAAAAAGCTCAATGCCCTCGTCAAGAGTGGTATTTTGACTCTCAAGCTTAGCGACAATGCCCTCAAGCTCTTTTAATAATGTTTCAAAATTCATGATGCTGCTCCTTGTTTTCGTACCTTGTTATTTTGTCAACCTGACAGTCTAGCCTGCCGTCCGCTCCGGTAACCGTAATACTATCTCCTAGGCTAACTGCGCTTACAGAGTTGAGATTGCGCCCCTTGAATGTAACCTTATAGTATCCGCTTCGCAGCAGTTTGACAGGATTATTGGCATCAAGCGCGGTAAGTATCCTTGCAAGCTCGCTTTCCTTTACGGCAAATTTTGCGTTGATTTTTTCGTTCATCTTATTAGCCGCCGTTAACAGCCTTTTATCCGCCCTTTCCACAAGACGCAGCGCCTTATCGCTCATAGAATGCGCCGCGCCCGCCATTCTTTCCGCTAGATATCTCTGTTTTTCTACCACTCTTTTGGCAATCGACGCCATTGTGTTCGATATATTTTTTTTGAGCAAAGCCACATCGTAGGCAGCAAGCTCCGCCGCCGCTGTCGGCGTCGCAGCGCGGGCATCCGCTACAAAGTCGGATATCGAGAAGTCCGTTTCGTGACCTACTGCAGATATTATCGGCGTATTCAGGGAATATATTACACGCGCAAGCTTTTCGTCATTGAAGGGCATAAGGTCCTCGAATGAGCCTCCGCCGCGGGCAAGTATTATACAGTCGTATCCCAGCTTGTCCGCTATGGTTAAAGCGCGTGCTATATCGGGCGCCGCTGTGTCGCCCTGTACCCGCACATCGATAACATCAATGTCTATTACGTCGTTTTTCTTCCTTATTGTCGTGATAATATCCCTGATTATGGCGCCTGTAATACTTGTTACCACGCATATTTTTTTACAAAATTGAGGTATTGCTTTTTTGTGTTCTGCGGAAAAAAGCCCTTCTTCTTGCAGCTTCGCCTTTAAGCGCTCCAGCAAAATATGGAGCATGCCCTTGCCTACAGGCTGAATTGTCGCGATATTAAGCGACAGCCGTCCGCCTTTGACATAGTAGTCAACGCTTCCCTTGACAATTACGCTCTCCCCGTCGGCTGCAGGAGTGTAGGTCTTTTTTGCGTTGAAGCATGTGCACTGTATCTGCGCTTCCTTGTCCTTGAGGGTAAAATAGGCATGGGGGCCGGACATCTTATATGAGGATATCTCTCCGTACACGCTGATATTTTGCAGCATATCTTCGCTCTGCATTATCCTGTTGATATAGGTATTCAGCTGCAGTACGGAAATTGTGTTATCCATTATTCTCCATAATATTTTTTGCGGCGATAAGCGTGTTTTTCATCAGCATTGCAACTGTCATCAGTCCCACTCCGCCCGGCACGGGGGTAATGTATCCCGCGACTTCCTTCGCCGCTTCAAAATCAACATCTCCCTTAAGCCCCTCGGGCGTACGGTTGATTCCCACATCGATTACTATCGCTCCGGGCTTAATCATGTCCGCAGTAATAAAGTTTGCTTTGCCGATAGATACGACCAATATATCTGCCTGACGGGTCACTGAGGCCAAATCCGCAGTCCTGCTATGGCACATCGTCACCGTTGCGTGCTCGTTCAACAGCATAATTGATACCGGCTTGCCGACTATGTTGCTTCTTCCTATTACAACAGCATGCTTGCCCTTAATGTCTACTCCCGTTCGCTTAATCAAATCGATACAGCCGGTGGGAGTACAGGCTTGCAGGGCTTTGCCCCCGGCAAGGAGCGCCCCGAGGCTATGTACAGATATGCCGTCAACGTCCTTAAAGGGCGAAATAGAGCTTATCAGCTTATATTCGTCAAGATGCTTTGGCAAAGGCAGCTGAAGCAATATACCGTCCACATTCCTG